>JAGWAQ010000086.1:548-7611 GCA_021296375.1 Alphaproteobacteria bacterium | reverse complement strand
GCGGGCTTATTTGCGGCGTTTATTATTGGCAGGTTTTTTTATTGCCGTCATGGCCGGGCTGACCGTAAGCTTGGGCAAGGAGACCCGATTGACACCAGTGCCCCCCATGACGTTTCGTCCCCATCATTTTCTCTGTGCCCTTGGCTATCAGGGCAAAGGCTATGACGATGCTTTCACCGCCAATATGGATGAGGTGGTGGCCAAAGGGTTGCACCAGCAGGGCGGCGACAACACGGTCATCACCGTCACCACTTCCGCTGATGTGATCTGTCAGCCCTGCCCCCATCGCCGCGGGCAGGGTTGCGCCAAACAGGCGCAGATCGACGCGCTCGACGCCCGCCATGCCGAACGGCTTGAACTGAAAGCGGGGGATGAGTTGAGCTGGGGCGCGGCGAAGGCCCGTATCGCCGCCAAGGTCAAATCAGGTGACTTGAGCGAGCTTTGCGCCGGCTGCGGCTGGCTCGAGGCCGGCATGTGCGAAGCGGCACTGGCGCGTCTTCTGGCTCAATCCGCCTGATCAAAACCCGGCCAACACCAAGATCAAAAAAATGAGGGCCATTTGGCCCTCATCTTGATGGATAGGGTGCCGCGGTTACCTTGACGGCGCCAGGAACTTCCAGGCCAGCGGCATCATCGCGGCGGCCAGCGCCAGCTTCACCAGATCACCCAGGTAAAATGGCAGGAAGCCATATTCAAGGGTGGTGGATGGGGTCGTCCCCAGAATGCTGCCAAGGACGATCAGCCCCGGGATATAGATCACGGCATTGCCCGCCAGCATGGCGAGTGCGGTGGTGACAGGGTTGCGGTCCCAGCCGCCCTCAGCCAGAAAGCCGGTGACGAATGCGGCGGGAACAAAGCCGAACAGGAAGCCTGCGGTGGGGCCCATCAGCGGCGCCATGCCGCCGGTGCCGCCAGCGAAGACCGGCAGGCCCGCGGCGCCTTCCATCAGGTAAGCGACAACCGCCAGCGCGCCGCGCGTTGAACCAAGGGCCATGCCGACCATCAGAATGGCGAAAGTCTGGCCGGTGACGGGAACCGGCGTGAACGGCAGGGGAATGGCGATTTGAGCCGACAGCGCGATCAGCACAGACCCTGCAAGAACAAGAAGAATATTATTGGCAAGGGATTGCTTGCCGCCACCGAGCGCCATGGTGGCGAAACTCGCGGATGGCTTGAGGGTAAGAACAGACATGGGAAGTCCTTTATGGTGTTAACTTATTTGCTCTACTCTACCCCTGCTGTGGCGGTGATGTAAACCATTGCGAAAAAAGTTTTCGGCTCAGCTTAAGGGGTCATCGCGCAGAAAGCCGCGGGTCGCGCGGACGGCATCCGCCAGCCCGCAACGCTCGACCTCAACCCCCGGGGGAAAGGCCGACAGCATCCGCGTTGGCAGGCGACTGTCCAGCACCACAAACACCCCGCGGTCATCCCCCCGCCGCACCAGTCGACCAAACGCCTGACGGAGTTTCATGCGGGTGGCGCGGTCAGACCATTGCTCGCGTCCGTAATGCTGGGCGCGCGCCTTGAACAGCATGTCCGGGCGTGGCCATGGCACGCGATCAAAGATGATCAGCTGAAGGGCTTGCCCCGGCACATCGATCCCGTCGCGCACGGCATCCGTTCCGAGCAGGCAGGACTTGCGGTCTTCACGGAAAATCTGCAGCAAGGTTTGCAGGTTCATGGCGTCAATATGCTGGGCGTAAAGGGGAATGCGGGCGTGATCAAGATCAGCCGCCAATTGCGCGTGGACAGCTTTCAATCGCCGGATGGCGGTGAACAGCCCCAATGCCCCGCCGCCGGAAGCTTGCATCAATTGCGACATTGCCGCCGCCGTTTGGCGAGGATCATCACGATCAATATCCCCCACCACCAGAATGCGGGTCTGACTGGCGTAATCAAAAGGCGAGGCAACAGATGACACCATCGCCGGTGACGGCAAATGAACGGCCCCTGTCAACTGGCGGGCAAAGGCCCAGTCGCTTTCAAGGGGGGAGTCGACCTCACGGCTGGTGTGGTCGGTCAGGGTGGCGGAAGTGATGATGGTGCCATGGGATGACGCCATGACGGTGCGGCTGAACGGCTCGCCAGGGTCAAGGTAATGGCGGTGCAACCCGATATCGACATCTTCGCCATTGCGGCGCGTCGCCTCCATCCAGTCAACAAAGCCCGGCCGTCCCTCAGGGCCGGGCGGGGTGGCGACATCCAGCAGCAATTGCCGCCAGGCCTGAAGGGGGCCATTGGCGCGACGCATCAACCCGCGGGCCGCGCCTTCAAGGCGGGATCGCGTCGCGGTATCGAGGGTGTCGGCCTGATCCACCAGCATTTTCGTCAAGGTCTGCGCCAGCCGCTCAAGGGGGGTTGTGATATTCTTGAGCGCATCCGCCAGCCCCAGCGCCATGGTGCTTAACTCTTCATCGAGAGGATAGAGATTGGCCTCGAGGTTATAAAGGCTTTCGGGCGAACTGGCGCGAGCATAAATCGCTTTGCGGGCGGCGAAGAGAAACTGCTCGACGGGGCCATCAGGCCCGGCTTCCGACAACCGTTGCCGCCAGCCCGCCGCCGGCAGAATACGGGCGGTTTCCATCGCCTGGTCAAGATCAGCCATGGCGGCGTCATCAAACGCAAGGATATCCTCAAGCCGTTTTTTCAGCCCTCGGGCGCGGCTTTTCTGGCGCGCTTCCTGCCCCCTGATCCAGCGCCGCAAATCCGCCGCTTCGGTGCCGGAAAACGTCGTCGAAAAAGCGCTGTCGGCGGCATCAAATACATGGTGGCCTTCGTCAAACACATAGCGGGTGGGTTGCGCTGATCCATCCCCCGCCGGAACAAGGGCGGCCATGGCGGCACCGATCATCACCAGCGCGTGATTGGCCACCACGATATCGGCGCGTTTTGATTTCTGGCGGGATTTTTCAACAAAGCATTTCTGGAAATGACGGCAGGCGGAATGGATGCACTCGCCGCGACGATCGGCAAGCCCCATGGTGGGGCCCTGGCCCAACAGGTCAACCAACCAGGCGGGAAACCCGCTGCCCGTCAGATCACCATCAGGGTTGGCTTCCGCCCAGCGCGCCATCAACCCCAGCGCCGGGGCAAGGCGCGGAGTTGCAGGGACAGCCGATAACGCGTCCTCAAGATTAAGCAGGCAGAGGTAATTCTCCCGGCCTTTGCGGATCACCACCTTGGCGTCACGAACCTCACGTTCAGGGTAGTAGCGCGCCATTTCCTCCACCACCTGATGCTGAAGACTGCGGGTGTAGGTCGACACCCAGACCGGGGCTTTGTTGTCTTCTGCCCAGACCGTGGCGGGGGCAAGGTAGCCGAGGGTCTTGCCCGTGCCTGTGCCCGCTTCCGCCAGCACCACAACGGGGTCATTTTCACCTTTCGGGGTGTTGAAGGCGGGGATCAGGCTGGTGGCATAGGCTTTTTGGCTGGGGCGGATTTCCGCCGCTTTGCCCAGCATGGTCTTGAGCCGGTCTTCCGTCGCTTTGGTGCTGATGGGAAAGGCCCCGGGTTCTGTTTGAGGGCTGAAATCCAGAATTTCCTTAAGGCGGAACCAGATCGACGCGCCGCGGGGGTCTGGCGGGGCCTCTGTCGGCATCGGCCTGTCGAGCGCCGCCATCACCGATGGCGCCCAGCCCCAGCCGCCTTGCGCCATCATGCTGGCGATGCCCGCCGCCTGATCCTTGCGGGTGTCGGTGAGGGCGCGCAATTCCGCCAGCAAATGCTGACAAGCCTGGGGGATCAACAGCGCGCGGTCCTCGTCATCGCCGCGTGTCGACAGCCCCAGCACTTCAGCCAGGCCGCGGGGGGTCGGCAGGCAGAATTGCGCCGGACGAACAAAGGCAAACAGCTCGAGCGCATCAAGACCTTCCAGCGCCCCCAGGCCCGTCGTCTCTATCCCGAGCCGCGTGGCGGTCCAGCGTTTGTGGCAAAACAGCACCGGCCGCCGATCAAGCCGTGCCCGCGCCTCATGGCTCGGGATGGTGTCGATGTCACCATCAGGGCTGATCCAGACCACCGCGGTCGCGGTGGGCATCACCACCGGCAGTGGGGGCAGGGTTGGCAATATCGTGTCGGCAGGGTGCATGGCGGAGATGATTCCAGATCAGCGGCAAGAATACAATTCTATCTAGATATGTCTATCTAGATATGGACCAGATATTGACTGAAACCAAGCCCCGCCATATGGTGCGTAAATTATTCCTGAAAGCGAGACCGGACATGTCCTCCCACCAGTTTGATGCCGAGATTCTGAACAATGCCAAGGCCTGGCCTTTTGCCGAAGCCCGCACTCTGATCAAACGTCTTGAGAAAATGAAAGCCTCGCCCACCGCCGAGCAACCGGTGCTGTTTGAAACCGGGTATGGCCCCTCTGGCCTGCCCCATATCGGGACATTCGGGGAGGTGGTGCGCACCTCCATGGTCCGCAAGGCGTTTGAAACCCTGACGGGCCAGCCGACACGGCTGATCTGTTTTTCAGATGACATGGACGGGCTGCGCAAGGTTCCTGACAACATCCCCAATAAAGACATGATCGCCCCTCACCTGGGGAAAGCCTTGACCGATGTGCCGGACCCGTTCGGCACCCACAACAGTTTCGGCGAACATAACAACGCCCGCCTGCAAGGTTTCCTTGACGGTTTCGGCTTTGAGTATGATTTCTTCTCCGCCACCGAATGTTACCAGTCGGGGCGGTTTGATGACGCGCTCCTGACGGTGCTGAACAATTACGACGCCATCACCAATGTTGTTCTGCCGACATTGGGGGAAGAACGCCGCGCCACCTACAGCCCCTTTATGCCGGTCTGCCCTGACACGCGGGAAGTCCTGCAGGCGGAGATCACCGGCCATGATGTGGCGGCAGGAACGGTTGAATATATTGATCCTCGTGATGGTTCTGTCAAAACCTCATCTGTCACCGGCGGGCAATGCAAGCTTCAGTGGAAATGCGATTGGGCGATGCGCTGGTATGCGCTCGGCGTTGATTATGAAATGAGCGGCAAGGATTTGAGCGAATCCGTTATCCTGTCGTCAAAGATCACCCGCATCATGGGCGGCACCCCGCCGGAAGGCATTTCCTATGAGCTGTTCCTTGACCAGAACGGCGAGAAAATCTCGAAATCCAAAGGCAATGGCCTGAGTGTTGAAGAATGGCTGACTTATGGCACCGAAGAGGCGCTGAGCCTGTTCATGTACAATCAGCCGAAACGCGCCAAGCGGCTGTTTTTCGACGTCGTGCCGAAAATGGTCGATGAATATTTCACCCATCTGGAAAAATACGACACTGCCGATGATGCCGCCAGGATCGACAATCCGGTTTGGCATATTCACGGCGGCACCCCCCCCAAGGCCAATGTGCCGGTGGGGTTCTCCCTGCTGCTCAATCTTGCGGGGGTTTGTCAGGCCGAACACCCTGATGTCATCTGGGGCTATTTGACGAAATATGCCGAAGGCGTGTCGCCGGAAAGTCATCCTCAACTGGCGCATCTGGTGAATTACGCCGTCACCTATTATCAGGAACGGGTGCATCCGTTCAAAACCTACCGTGCGCCGACAGCAGCCGAGGCTGAACATCTGCGGATGCTGGATCAAAAGCTTGCCGCCCTGACCGCGGATTCCGCCGCAGAAGACATTCAATCGGCGGTCTTCTCCGTCGGCAAAGAGGCGGGGTATGACCCGCTTCGTGAGTGGTTTTCCTGTCTGTATCAGGTGCTGCTGGGCCAGAACGAAGGGCCACGGATGGGGTCATTTATCCAGCTCTATGGAGTGGCGGAAACCCGCGCGCTTATCTTATCCGCCCTGTCTGGTGAATTGAGCGGAGGGGCGGCATGATCTGGCCGCTTGCCGCTCGCCTGGCCCGGCAATTGCCGGGGGAGGCGGCGCATCGCCTGGCGGTGAAATCGCTTGCCCTTGGCATCGGCCCCCGCCACAAGGCCTCGGGGTTTCATGCCGCTATGGCCACCACGGTTGCCGGTCTTCACTTTGACAATCCTCTGGGGTTGGCGGCGGGGTTTGACAAGAACGCCGAAGCCATCAAAGGGTCACTTGCCCTGGGGTTCGGGTTCACGGAAGTCGGCACCATCACCCCGAAAGGCCAGCCCGGCAACCCCAAGCCACGGGTCTTCCGCCTGCCCAGCGACGGCGCGGTGATCAATCGATACGGGTTTAACAATGACGGCATGGTGAGCGCGGCAAAACGGCTGGCGGAGTATCGGCACCGCCCCGCCTCAAGCGGCGTGGTTGGGGTCAATATCGGCGCCAATAAGGACAGTGATGACCGGGTGCAGGATTATCGCCTGACCGCCGAGACCCTGGCGCAATACGCCGATTACCTGACGGTCAATGTCTCCTCCCCCAATACCCCGGGGCTGAGGGGGCTGCAGGAACCTGAATTCCTGAATGATGTGCTGATGGCCGCCAACACCGGCATGACCGCCGCAGGCCATATTCGCCCGCTGATGCTGAAGATCGCGCCCGACCTTGACCATGACGGGGTGATCGCGGCGATTGATGTTGCGCTTCAGCAAGGTTGCGCCGGCATTATCATTTCCAACACCACCATCAGTCGTCCTGCGGCCTTGACCCATGTTCACCAGAATCAGGCGGGGGGGTTGTCGGGGCGTCCGTTGATGGGGCGGTCGAGCCAGGTTCTCGCCACCGCCCGTCAGCACCTGATCAAGACAGGGGCTGACGCCGAACTGCCGATTATCGCCGCCGGCGGGGTGGATAGCGCAGAACGTGCCTATGTGAAGCTGTTGCTGGGGGCATCACTTGTTCAGGTCTACACAGGATTGGCGCTGAACGGCCCCACCTTGCCCGCGACTATTCTGGCGGGGCTGGCGGAATGGTTTGATCGTGATGGTGTCACCAGTCTTGAAGAGCTCAGGAACTCATCTTTGAGTTATCAAGAGGCGTGTCGCCATTGCAGGATTGCGGCGGAATATTGATTTCATCGACGTGATCGTTGATGGCCGCCAGCACCGTGTGCAGGGCTGACGGAAAGCCCTGGGCGGTTTCGTTCATTTCATAGCTGGCCCCAACGGGGGTCGAATCCCGCATGTCA
>JAGWAQ010000086.1:0-535 GCA_021296375.1 Alphaproteobacteria bacterium | reverse complement strand
GATGATGCGGTTGTTGGGGCGCGCCCGTTCAATTTCCGTGCAAATCTCGTCAACCGTCATGTTTTCTTCATGGCCGAGGCGCTCCAGCTGTTCCCAGATATAGTCCTCAAAAGACATGGAGGTGCGGCGCCCTTCGATGTAGACGTTTTTCTTGATCTTCTTCAACGGATTTCTATTGATATAGTCAATCGGACTGTTCATTCGCTCAAGATTACCTCTGTTCTCGTGTTGATAGGCAATAGGTATGGTCTTCAATAGAGGTGTTGTTTCGAAAAAGACCTATGCGGAAGGAGGAAAACCATTACCGCCAGACCATTGCGTTAATGCCTAAGTCGTATAATGAGGGATCAGGGCAAGGCTTGTCACCTACCTGAAAGTATAGTTGCCCCCATGGTTATGGTCATGGCCATGGTTAGGGCCAAGGTCAGGATCATGGTCATGGCCAAGGTCAGGATCATGGTGATGGGCAGGATTAATGGAGGGGTTGAGTTCTGGCTTGACGCCGGGCTTGGGACACGGTAAACCCTTGTTTGTT
>JAGWAQ010000085.1:2776-9904 GCA_021296375.1 Alphaproteobacteria bacterium | reverse complement strand
CCCATCGCGACGCATCTGAAGAACGCCGGCCATGAACTGGTGCTATACGCCCGTCGCCCGGACGTTTTTGATGGAGAATTGATGCCTTTGATCGATGGTGGGGCGACCCCCGCCGCCAGCCCGGCTGAACTGGCGGGGCAGGTCGATGTTATTCTGGTCAATGTCATGGCGGGGCCAGATGTGCGTTCGGTCTTGCTTGATCGCGATGATGCGGTGATCCATGGCCTTGGCGGGCGTCATGTCACTATTGCCGACCATTCCACGATCGACCCCGGAACCGCCGCCGATGTTCACACGGCCATGAAAGCCGCCGGGGCGGGGTTTGTTGATGCGCCGGTATCCGGCGGCAAAATTGGCGCCGAAGCAGGCACATTGGTGACAATGGTCGGCGGTGATGACGAGGACGTCGCGCGCATGATGCCGGTGATTGCGCATTATACCGCCAATCGTGTCCATGTCGGGGCGTCAGGGCGAGGGCAGATCGCCAAACTATGCAATCAGATCGCCCAGGTCATCACCATTCAGGGGGTGGCGGAAGCGCTGCATTTTGCCGAAGCCCACGGGGCCGATAAACAGGGGGTGTTTGATGTCATGTCCTCGGGCTTTGCCGCCAGCCGGATGCTGGAATTGCTGGGCCCGAAAATGATCGCTGATGATTTTTCCCCCCTGATGCAATCCCGTCTTCTGGATAAAGATATCGGCATCGCCTTTGACGCCAGTCAGGATGTCGGTATTTACACCCCTGCCCTTGAGGTCGTTCGTGACCAATTGCGGGATGTTCAGGATAGAGGATGGCAGGTGCAGGATATTTCTATTTTATTTGAGGCTTTAAAGCCGAAAAAATCATAAAAACACTTGCCGTCGGATATTGACGTCCCATATGACCAGATATGAAAAGGTGTTTTGTAGCCTGAAGTTGGCTATTTAATGTTTCAATAACAATTGACCCCAAGGGGTCAGAATGAGGACGAATAAATGTCAACAGGTAAAGTAAAATGGTTCAATGTAACCAAAGGTTTTGGTTTTATTGAACCCGATGAAGGCGGCGCGGACGCTTTTGTTCACATCACCGCGGTTCAGGAAGCCGGGATGAAGGAACTGGTTGAAGGCCAGCAAATCGAATACGAACTGCTGCCAGCCAAAAATGGCAAAGACTGCGCCATGAACCTTAAGCTCGTCGATTAATACGAAGGCTTAACGCAAACATCTACGCCGATCCTTGCTTTGCTTTTCAAGATGACGCTATTTCTTTATCTCAAAGAGATAGATGCCGCTGAAGACAAGTCCAAGTGCCATCAGATGGAACATCTGGAACGTCTCACCCAGAAGCAGCACAGCAAGGATCGCGGCATATACCGGAACAAGATTGGTGTATAGCCCCGCCGCCCCGGGCCCGATCAGATCGACCCCACGCATGAAAAACACTTGCGACAGGAACGACGGCATAATCGCCACATAAAGAATAACCAGCCATCCCTTCACCCCGGGCAGGGTGATGCCGGTTGTCGCGGCTTCGATTGCCAGCATCGGGATGGTCGCGCCAAAAGCGGCAATCGCAAAGAACCCCATCATCACCATGCTTGAGACATCAGGACGGCCGCGCAATCCCAGCGTATAGCCGGAATAAAACAGGCAGGCCACCAGCATCAGGATATCGCCGAAATTAAACGTCAGCACCAGCAGCTTGGCGAGCGATCCGCTCGACACCACGACGACGACGCCCATAAGGGTGATCAACAGACCAGTGCATTGACGCAGGTTGATGCGGGCGCCAAAAACCAGGAATGACCCCAGCAGGATCAGCCCCGGCATGGTGGATTGGATGATCCCGAGGTTCAATGCCGTGGTGGTATGGGCAGCGATATAAAACAGCGCGTTAAAGACGCTCATCCCGAGGCCGCCCATCAGCACCACCCATTTCCAGCGGGCTTTCATGACAGGCAGGACGGCGCGCATTTCACGGCCGTGGGTGGCCAGCAGTATCCCCACCACCAACCCCCAGCGCAGGAAGATCAGCATCATGGGGGAAACTTCGCCAACCGCAAGGCGACTGGCGACCGTGTTGCCCCCCCAGCCCAATGTCGCAAGGCAGAGCATGAGGGGGGCGTTGGCGTAAGCGCGGGAAGATAAAGACGAGAACATCACCACAATATAAAGGCAAGTTCAGGCCAGGCAAGTGGCGTTAGTAAAGACCCAGTTCAACCCCCGCCGCCAAGGTCAGCCCCAGCTCAGCGGCTTTGGCGGGGAAACCGTCATCCCAGGCGCCTTTCAGCACGGTGACGGGGTGGGTTTGCCGCCAGCGCAAGCCGGTGAAAATACTTTCCAGCCCGCGGGTGGTGCCGGTGCCATCCAGCCCGGCGCGGATATAGGCGGCGACAGGTTTGCCCGCCGACACCTCGAGCAAATCATTGTAGCTTCGGTCAAAGAAATCTTTCGTCGCCCCGGCCATGGCGCCGATGTTTTCCGTGGTGCCGATGATGACCCCGTCGGCGTCAAGCGCGTCTTCTGCCCCGACATCAAAAGGAGAGCGGGTGATCAGCCTCACCGCTGTCTCGGCGTGAATGGCGGCGGTCACCGCGTCACGCAGGGCGGCGGTATTGGGGGAGGGGGCGTGGGCAATGAATAAAATCTGCGGTGTTGTCATGGGTGTTGTCATGGATGTTGTCATGCGTGCAGCTCAAGTTTCAGCTCAGGGTTTTAGTGTGACTGAATTGAGAAAATTTCGCATCCCTTTCTTTGGCGGCAATATTCAGCTCGATCTGCACGCCGATAGGATGATTTTGTCCTGAAAACCGGCGTGTTGATATTTGCATATCTTCCGGTGATCAGGCATATTGCGGCATGACTTTTGATCGCTCCGCGCATCTGACCCTGTTGACCGAGTTCAGCCAACGTGACCCCGTCACAGCCAAAGATATTTCCGCCCGTCTTGATGACGCGGCGCAGCAAGCGCGCCTGATCCATCAGCTTGATGACCTGACGGTGGATTTCAGCCGCCAGTCGGTGCGCGAGGATGAGCTTGAGGCGCTCATCACCTGGGGGGAGAGCATCTTGCCGCAACGTGACGCGATGCTGGCGGGTGAGGTCATTAACCTGAGCGAAACGCGGCCGGTTCTGCATACCCGCCTGCGTGACCCTGACGCCCCTGAAGCGCAAGAAAATATCGCGGCGATGGCGGCGATGGCGCAACGCATTCTCGCCCTCGGGGTTGAAGATGTGGTGGCGATTGGCACCGGCGGTTCGCACCTTGGCCCCGCCACGGTGGTCAAGGCATTGTCGCCGTTCCACCAAGGCCCTGATATCCATTTCGTGTCAAACCTTGATCCCTCTGACCTCGATGACACGCTGGCCATGCTGAACCCCGTGACAACGGCGGTGATCACCGTGTCCAAGACGTTCACCACCAAGGAACCGCGCTTTAATATGGCGGCGGCCCGCGCCTGGTTTGACAAAAATGGCGTTGATAGCGCAAGCCGGATTTATGCCGTCACGGCATGCCCGGGGATTGCCGAAGAGGCGGGGATTCCGGCTGAACAAATCCTAACCATGGATGAAGGGATTGGGGGGCGCTTCTCGCTTTGGTCGGCGGTGGGGCTGTCGATCATGGTGGCGATTGGGGAAGAGATGTTCATTGACCTGATCGCCGGCGCCGAGCAGATGGACAAGCATTTCGCCAGCGCACCGGTTGAGGCCAATATGCCCATCCTTGGTGCCTTGATCCAGGTCTGGAACCGCGCCTTTCTCGGCCACGCGGCCCTTGCCATGATCCCTTATGATCAGCGTCTGGTCGGTTTGCCCGCCTGGCTTCAGCAACTGGTGATGGAATCCAACGGCAAATCCCTGACCATTGATGGCCGCCCTGTTGATCTGGCGGCGTCGCCGATCGTGATCGGTGAGCCGGGCAGCAACGCCCAGCATTCGTTTTTCCAGATGATCCACCAGTCCAATGAAATCACCCCGGTGGATTTCATCGCGCCACTGACGCCCATCAGCCTGACCGGCGATCACGACGAAACATCGACCATGACGCGTCACCGCGACTTGATTGCCCAGATGCTGGCGCAGGCCGATTGCCTGGCTTTGGGGAACCTTGCCAATGGCGCTGATGGCACCATCCCCTTATCGGGGGGACGGCCGTCCACGATCATCACCTGGCAAGCCACCACGCCCTTCGCCCTTGGCCGGATGTTGGCGTATTACGAGCATCTGACCGTGGTCTGCGGCTGGCTTCTGCGGATCAACAGCTTTGACCAACCCGGTGTCGAATTGGGCAAAACCATCGCCCGCGGCTACGTCAATTATATGGACGACGCCGACAGCAGCGAAGCCATTCCCTGCAACAGCAAAACCTACCTTGATCTCTATAAAAATTAATTTTTCGTTAACGTGAAAAATAATTTCCTTTTTTGGGGATTCTTTGGCAAGGATACAGTTATATGCTTGAGGAGGCTGATATGAATAATGAGGTATTTATCACCTGCGCGGTGACTGGTTCCGGCGACACCACGGGCAAGTCCCATCATGTGCCGATTACGCCTGAACAAATCGCCAATGATGCGATCGAGGCGGCGAAAGCTGGCGCGGCGATTGCCCATTGCCATGTGCGTGACCCTGAAACCGGCGCCCCGGCCCGTGATCTTCACCTCTATAAAGAAGTGGTGGACCGGATCCGTGACGCCGATACCGATGTTGTCATTAACCTGACCGCGGGCATGGGCGGCGATATTATTCTGGGGTCCGCGGAAGCGCCGTTGCCGCTTGCGGACAGCACTGATCTTGTGGGCGCCTCCATCCGCACTGAACATGTGCGTGAACTCCTGCCTGAGATTTGCACCCTTGATTGCGGCACCATGAATTTTTCCCATGGCGATTACATCATGGCCAACACCCCGTCGATGCTGCGGGCCATGGCCAAGCAGATGCAGGATGCCGGTGTGCGCCCTGAAATCGAGGTTTTTGACACCGGTCATCTGGTGCTGGCCAAACAGCTGGTGTCCGAAGGGCTGATCGATGATCCTGTTATGGTCCAGCTTTGCATGGGCATTCCCTATGGTGCGCCTGATGACGTCAATACCCTGATGTCGATGGTCAATAACATGCCCGAGGGGTGGATTTATTCGGCGTTTTCCATTGGCCGCGGTCAATTGCCTTACGCGGCGCTGGCGCCGATCACCGGCGGCAATGTCCGTGTCGGTCTTGAGGACAATATCTACCTCAGCCGCGGTGAGCTTGCCACCAACGCGCAACTGGTGGAACGCGCGGCGACGATCGTCAGTGCCATGAACATGAAGATCATGACGCCGGCGGAAGTGCGCGAAAAGCTCAAGCTGCAGAAACGGTAGGCCGCGATGACCAAACCACAGAAGGCCGCGGTTGTTGGCGGCGGTGTTATCGGCGGCGGCTGGGTCGCTCGACTGATCCTTGCGGGCGTTGATGTTGCCCTGGCGGACCCTGACCCTGATGCCAAGCGCAAGCTTGAGGCGATTATGGCCAATGCCGAACGCGCCGAGGCGCGGCTCTGGCCCGGCCAGTCACGCGGCCGCAGGGGGAAGCTCAGTTATGCCGCGTCCATCGGTGAAGCGGTTGAGGGCGCGGGTCTTGTCCAGGAATCGGCACCAGAACGGCTTGAACTGAAGCAGCGCATCCACCAGGAAATCGGTGAGGCGGCGGCGGCCGACGCGGTGATTGGCTCCTCTACCTCCGGGCTTCTGCCAACCGATATTCAGGGGGGAACGCCGCGCGCTGACCGCGTCATGGTGGCCCATCCTTATAACCCTGTCTATCTTTTGCCGGTGGTGGAAATTGTCGGCGGCAAGGACACGTCTGATGACGCCATCGCCAAAGCCATGACGATCTATGAATCCATTGGCATGAAGCCGGTTCACCTGAAGAAAGAAATAGACGCTTTTGTGGGGGATCGCCTGCTCGAAGCCATGTGGCGGGAATCCCTCTGGCTCATCAAGGATGGCATCGCCACTGCCGAAACCATTGATGATGTGGTGCGCTATGGCCTTGGCTTGCGTTACGCCCAGATGGGGCAGTTCATGACCTATCGCCTCGGCGGCGGCGAAGCCGGGGTGCGTCACTTCCTTGAGCAGTTTGGCCCCTCCCTGAAATGGCCATGGACCAAGCTGATGGATGTGCCGGAATGGGATGACGAGTTGATCGATATGATCGCCGAGCAATCCGACGCCCAGGCCCATGGCAAATCCATCCGTGAGCTGGAGGAAATCCGCGACAATAACCTTGTTGATATCTTAAAAGCGCTTGGCCGCAACAACTGGGGCGCCGGCACGTTGCTCAAGAACCCGGCGGAAGACGCCGTTAAATCCGGCATCACCGGGTTGCCCGAAGACAAGGTGATGGCCAATGGCATGGTGGAAACCTGGTCAGGGCATGTTCAACACGACTGGACCGATTACAATGATCACATGACGGAATTCCGTTACCTTGAAGTCTTCAGCATGGCGACGGATGAACTGCTGGTCTGGATCGGCGGGGGCCCGGCTTATGTTGAAAGCGGGTCGTCATGGTACACGGTGGAAACCCATATTCGTCATATTGATGAGATCGCGTCAGGCAAACCGATGCGGGTGGAAACCCAGATCGTCGAAAATGACGGCAAGCGCATCCACCTGTTCCACCATCTTTATGGCAGTGACGACGGGCGGTTGCTGGCCACCGGTGAACATATGCTGATGCATGTTGACATGAAGGCCGGGCGGTCAAGCGCCATGCCGGAGGCGATGAAATCCCATACCGACAGCATTGCCAGCCGCCAATCGAGCCTTGAGCGACCCGAGGCGGCGGGGGCCGCCATCGGTATTCGCCGGAAATAATAGTGAAACTAATGCTGTTGAGGTAAAGGAGAGCGTCATGCAATTTGGCCTTACCGAAGAACAAGACATGATCGTCAATACCGTTCGCGGCTTTGTCGAAAATGAGATTTATCCTCTGGAAAACGAGATCGAAAAGCTTGGCCATGTGCCGAAAGAGATCGCCGACGAGATTAAATCCAAAGTGCTGAATATGGGGTTTTATGCCCCGAATTTCCCTGAAGACGTCGGCGGCGGCGGGCTTAACCACCTCGAATTTGCCTTGCTTGAGCGTGAGCTGGGGCGGGGGTCG
>JAGWAQ010000085.1:0-2730 GCA_021296375.1 Alphaproteobacteria bacterium | reverse complement strand
GCGGTGCGCGGCGAACGGATGGACGCGCTCGCCATGACGGAACCCGACGCCGGGTCTGATGTCCGCGGCATGAAATGCACCGCCCGACGTGATGGCGATGACTGGGTGGTCAATGGCACCAAGCATTTTATCTCCGGCGCGTTGCATGCCGATTTTGTCATTGTCTTTATCGCCACCGGCGAAGACATGACCGACAAAGGCCCGAAAAAACGCATCACCTGTTTTCTTGTTGATCGCGGTCACCCGGGGTTTGAGATTTTGCCGGGGTATGAATCTGTTTCCCATCGCGGCTATGACAACATGATCCTGCATTTCGATGATTGCCGCCTGCCCAACAGTCAGGTTCTGGGTGAAGTGGATGGCGGTTTTGAGGTCATGAACACCTGGCTTTACGCCACCCGCATCACGGTAGCGGCAATGTCAGTGGGGCGCGCCCGCCGGATCATGGATATCGCCCTGCAATACGCGGTGGACCGCAAGCAGTTCGGCCAGCAGATCGGCAAATTCCAGGGGGTGAGCTTCAAGCTTGCCGATATGGTAACGGAAATTGACGCTGCCGACTGGTTGACCCTTGCCTCGGCCTGGCGTCTTGATGAAGGGCTTGAGGCCAATCGCGAGATTGCTTCCGCCAAGCTTTATGCCAGTGAGATGCTGGCGCGGGTCGCGGATGAAGCGATCCAGATCCATGGCGGCATGGGGCTGATGAACGACCTGCCGCTCGAACGGTTCTGGCGCGACGCAAGGGTTGAGCGCATCTGGGACGGGACGTCGGAAATCCAGCGTCACATCATCAGCCGCGATATGCTGCGACGTCTCGGGGGGTAAGCTGACCTTGACGGACCGCAAGATGACCACCGCCGCCCTGATGCGGTTGATGCGCCCGCGCCATTTGGTGGTGATGGGCGGCAAATGGGCAGAAGCCGTCATCACCTCCTGTCATGACATGAATTTTGAAGGCGAGATTTGGCCCGTCCACCCCACCCGCGCGTCGATCAACGGGGTCAAGGCTTATGCCTCGCTCGCCGAATTGCCGGAAGCCCCTGACGCGGTGTTCCTTGGCATCAATCGCCATGCCTCGATCGACACGGTTCGCGAGCTTGCGGCGATGGGCGCTGGCGGTGTTGTGGCGTTTGCGTCGGGCTTTGCTGAAGTTGATGATGGCGCGGAGCTGCAAGACGAGCTGGTGGCCGCGGCGGGGGATATGCCTGTGCTGGGGCCGAATTGTTACGGCTTGATCAACTATCTTGATGGCGCCCTGTTGTGGCCCGATGTCCATGGCGGCACGCGGGTGGACCGCGGGGTGGCGATCATCACCCAATCGTCCAACCTGTCGATTAACCTGACGATGCAGGATGGCGGCTTGCCGATCGCCTATATGATGACCCTCGGCAATCAGGCGATGATCAGCATGGCGGATTTGATCAACGCCGCCGCGGAAGATGAGCGCGTGACGGCCATTGGCCTGCATATCGAAGGCATTGCCGATGCCGCGACTTTTGCCGAGGCCGTCAAGACCGCCAAGGGTAAAGGCAAACCGCTGGTGGCGATTAAAGCCGGGGCCAGTGAAGGCGCCCAGAAAATGACCTTTTCGCATACCGCGTCGCTGGCGGGGTCACATGCCGTCAGCACGGCGTTTCTGGCGCGGCTTGGGGTGGGGGTGATCGACAGTATCGACGGATTCTTGCAGGCGCTGGGGTGGCTGCATTTGTTTGGCGGGATTGATGACCACAGTATCCTGACGATGTCCTGTTCCGGCGGGGAGGCGTCGCTGATCGCTGATGCCGCCGCCCGTCATGACATCCCCATGCCGCCCCTGACCGACGCCGCTGCTGAAGCTGTTCGCGCCACGGTTAACCCCCTGGTTACCGTCAGCAACCCGTTTGATTACCACACGTTTGACTGGGGGGATCGCGACCGCCTGACCGCCACCTTTACCGCCGCGATGAACGCCGGGCAGGGGATCAGTATCCTTATTCTTGATTTCCCGTCGCCGCATCTGGGGCGGGCGGAGGACTGGCACCTGGCGCTCGAAGCCTGGCATGACGCCATGACGGCATCGGGGGCGACCGCCGCTGTCCTTGCCAGTTTGCCGGAATGCCTGCCGCCGCAATCAGCACAATGGTTGATGGACCACGGCGTCATGCCATTAAGAGGGTTTGACACCGCATTGGCGGCCCTGGCGGCGGCGCATCAGGCGGCGCAACCCGCGGGCTTTATGCCGTCGGGGTTATCAGAGCTTCCCGAGGGGCGTCATGTGCTGACAGAGGCGGAGGCGAAATCGGCCTTGAAAGACCATGGCGTGGCGGTGCCTGAAGGGGGGGTTGCCCGCAGTTTGGACGACGCCCTGGCCTTTACCCGTCAGCATCTGGCGGTGATGAAGATCGGTGCCGCCGCCCATAAAACCGAACAGGACGGCGTGGTGCTGAACATCAAGGGTGATGACGCCACGCGTCAGGCTTTTGAGAGGTTGAGCGCATCGGGGCCTGTGCTGGTGGAAGCCATGGTGGACGTCGCCGTTGCGGAAGTTATTGTCGGGGTTGCGCGCGACCCGGTGCTTGGCCTTCATATGATCGTCGGCACAGGAGGCATCATGGCGGAACTGACGCGTGACACCAGCTTGATCATGATGCCGTTCCGCCGCGATGATGTCGTGAAAGCACTTGAAGGCCGCATGGTCAAAACCTTGATCGACGGGTTCAGGGGCAAACCAAAAGGTGATGAAAAAGCCCT
>JAGWAQ010000084.1 GCA_021296375.1 Alphaproteobacteria bacterium | reverse complement strand
TTGCCCGCGCATGGGCATAGTTGACGTAAATCACCGGGTTATCGCGGGATTGTTCCGTCACCTTGGGGTAATCGAAATCCATGGTCTGGTCACTGCGGCGGGTGAGCATGATAAACCGCTAATTTTCCTTGCCGACACTGTCAAGGACATCCGACAAGGTGACAAAAGTCCCTGCCCGTTTTGACATTTTGACAGGCTTGCCGTTGTCCATCAGGTTGACGAGCTGGCAACGCCTTAAATCAAGGGCTTTTTTATCGCCGCTCATGGCATAGACCGCCGCTTGCATGCGTTTGACGTAGCCGCCGTGGTCCGCGCCCCTGATATTGATCAGCCGTGCCGAGCCGCGTGACAGTTTATCGAGATGGTAAGCAACGTCAGAAGCAAAATACGTCCAGGTGCCGTCGGATTTCTTGATGGGGCGATCAATGTCATCGCCAAAATCCGTGGCTTTGAACAAGGTTTGTTCACGCGGCTCCCAATCATCGGGGATTTTGCCTTTTGGCGGTTCCAGCACGCCTTCGTAAATCAGCCCTTTTTTGGCAAGACTGGCCATGGTTTTGTCGACAGTGCCTTCGTCCACCAGCGCCCGTTCTGATGAAAACCGGTCCATCTTGATGCCAAGGCGGATCAAATCATGCTTGATGCCCGCCATCATGTCCTCAATCGCAAAGGCGCGGATAACAGGCAGCCATTCGCTTTCGTCCTTGTTCAGGTAAGCGTCACCATGGATTTTGGCAAAGGACGCGGCGGTATCCTTGAGGTAATCGCCGGGGTAAAACCCTTGCGGAATTTCGCCAATATCTTCCCCCAGCGCCTCGCGGTAGCGCAGATAGGCAGAACGCGCCAGCGTATCGACCTGACTGCCGGCGTCATTGATGTAATATTCGCGGGTGACGGTATAACCGGCTTTTTCCAGCAAGGCGGCCATGGCATCCCCGATAATGGCGCCGCGCGCATGGGCGGCGTGCAGAGGCCCGGTGGGGTTGGCGGAAACATATTCGACATTGACGGTCTTGCCGTCGCCAATCCGGCTTTCCCCCCAGGCCATGCCGGCGGCGAGGATATCATTGACCCGCTCTTGCCACTGGCGCAATTCAAGCCGCATGTTGATAAAGCCGGGGCCAGCGATGGTGACTTCGGTAATGCTGGTGATCTGCCCGAGCTTTTCGGCTATTGCCTCCGCCAGTTGACGGGGGTTCATGCCCGCTGGTTTGGCCAGCACCATGGCGGCATTGGTGGCAAGATCACCATGGCCCGGGTCACGCGGGGCTTCGCAGGTGATGCGCGAGGCATCCAGACCAGCCGGGATCACGCCGCTTTCAGCAAGGCTTGTGATGATGGTGCGGATTTCATTTTCAAAATGGGCGTAAATATTCATCAAAACTCTCAACTGGACTGGCCTATCGCAGGATAGGGCCAAATTCGAACAGGCGTTCATGCTCCATCATGGCGTAACGGTCCGTCATGCTGGCGAGGTAATCCGCCACGTGACGGGCTTTGTCCTTGGGGGATAACTCTCGAAGGGGTATCCCGTCAACCTCTTGCCAGTCATGGGGCAGAATATTTATCTCATTCATGAACAGATCATAGAGCTGGCGCATCACCCTCTTGGCTTTGCTGGTCATGCGATTGACCTTGTAATGCCGCCAGACCGAAGCAAACAGAAAGGACCGCAACTCTTCAAGTTCCGCCGCCATGGCGGGCGAAAACGCGATTAACGGCCGCCCTGAGTGGCGCGCGTCATCAGCGGATTGGGGATTGGCCTCGGCCAGTAATCTGGCGCTTTCCTGAACAAGGTCTTCCACCGCAAGGCTGATCAAGCGGCGCGTCAATTCATGCACAAGCCGGGATGTTTCCAGCTTGCCGTAGCGGGCCTTCAGCTCCGTCAGGACAGGCCCCGCCAAAGGCAAATCCAGCATATCATCAGGGTTCAAGAGCCCTGCCCTGATGCCGTCATCGCAATCATGGGACAGATAGGCAATGTCATCGGACAACGCCGCCACCTGCGCTTCAAGGCTGGCGTAGGTCGACAGGCCGAGGTTGATCTTGTCATCGAGCGCTTTAATGGTGGGGCGGGGGGTGGTCACGGGGCCGTTGTGCTTGGCGATGCCTTCAAGGGTTTCCCAGGTCAGGTTGAGGCCGTCAAATTCCGCGTAGCAATGTTCAAGCCGCGTCAGGATACGGATCGTTTGTTCATTGTGATCAAACCCCCCGACGTCGCGCATGGCATGGTCGAGTTCGGTTTCCCCGGCATGGCCAAAAGGCGTATGCCCGAGGTCATGGGCAAGGGCGATGGCTTCCGCCAGATCATCATCAAGCCGCAACTGGCGGCAAATCGCACGGGTGATCTGCGCGACCTCCAGCGAATGGGTCAGGCGAGTGCGGAAATAATCCCCCTCATGATAGATAAACACCTGGGTTTTGTGCTTTAAGCGGCGAAACGCCCCGCAATGGATAATTCGGTCACGGTCGCGCTGAAACGCCGAGCGGGGGTCGGCGGCGGTGGACGGTTCTGATGGCGACAGATGACGGCCACGGCTTGCTTCGTGATGGGCCGCGTATACAGCCAGTCCAGATGTCAATGTTTCAGCGCTCATATGCGGAAAACCTGTCTTGATCCCAGGGGATTTAATCTACGATTATATGCCAATCTCTTCAATGATTTATACCGCGATGGTGCGGAAAACATCACGCTTTTGCGCGCGGCGCGTCGGCTTGCCTTGCGAAGCGCGGCCATGGCCCTTATATTAAGAGCATAACAGCATGAGCATTTGACGGATGAACGACATCACCGCCCTCACCCCTGACACGTTTACCGTCACTGACGCGGCGGTGGAACGTGTTGCCGAATTGATGAAAACCGAAAACGGCACGATCTTTCGCGTTGCGGTTCTTGGCGGCGGCTGTTCCGGGTTCCAGTATTCGTTCAGCATTGACGACACCGGCAATGATGATGACCTGATCATGGCCCGCCAGGCGGCGGATGGCACTGAAGTCACGATAGTGGTCGACACCATGTCGATTGAATTTCTGAACGGCAGTCAGCTTGACTATGTGCAGGAGCTGATTGGCTCGTATTTCCAGGTGTCCAACCCTAACGCCACCGCGTCCTGCGGCTGTGGAACATCCTTTGCCGTCTGATCAGTTGAAAATCGCCAGCTGGAACGTCAATTCCATCAAGGTTCGTGGCCCGCAAGTGCTGGATTGGCTTAAATCCAGTGAAACCGATATCCTGTTCATGCAGGAAATCAAATCCATGGACGAAAATTTCCCCGTGGAATTGTTCACCGATGCCGGTTACGACATCCATGTTCATGGCCAGAAATCCTATAATGGCGTGGCGGTGGCGAGCCGCATCCCTCTTGATGACGTCCGTCGCGGCATGCCGAGGCTTGACGACAGCATGGAAGATGAACAGGCGCGCTATATCGAAGTCGATACCCATGGCATGACGATTGGCGGTCTTTACATGCCCAATGGCAATCCGGTTCTGGCAGATGACGGCGGGGTTCACCCGAAACTGGTCTATAAGCTGGATTGGATGAAACGTCTTCATGCCCATGCCGCGCGTCTTAACCAGCAAGGTCGGCCTGTTGTCTTTACGGGGGATTTCAACATCATCCCCGAGGCGCGGGATTGCTGGGATATTGGCGTCTGGCGCGGGGATGCCCTGCACCACCCCGATACACTGGCGGCGTTCCGTGCCTTCAGCTACCTCGGCTACACGGATATCTGGCGGGCCTTTAACCCCAATGCCATCGCCTACAGCTTTTGGGATTATCAGGGCGGCGCCTGGCAGAAAGACCACGGCATCCGCATCGACCACGTGATGGCCAATGCTGAAGCCAGCGACAAGGTGCTTGAAGTGGGGATCGACAAGACCCCCCGCGGCAATGACCGTGCCTCGGACCATACGCCGATCTGGTGCCGCTTCCGGATTTAACCGCATAAAAAAGGGCCCCGAAGGGCCCTTTTCCATGACTGCCGCGGGATCAGATGTTCGCGTACATATGCTTTTCGGCTTTCCCGCCTGGATGGGTCAGGGCGCCTTTTTCAGCGGAACCGACGGTCTGGGCATATTTCCAGAGCGTGCCGGACTGGTAATCGGTTTCCCGCGGTGCCCAGGATTTGCGGCGTTCCGCCAGTTCGTCTTCCGTCAGGTCAACGTCGATGGTGTTGTTTTCCGCATCAATAGTGATCTTGTCGCCATCTTTCAGCAGACCAATCGGGCCGCCAACCGCGGCTTCAGGGCCAACGTGACCAATGCAGAACCCGCGGGTCGCGCCGGAGAACCGCCCGTCGGTGATGAGCGCGACTTTATCGCCCATGCCCTGGCCGTAAATCGCCGCTGTTGTGGCCAGCATTTCGCGCATGCCCGGGCCACCTTTCGGGCCTTCGTAACGGATGACAATAACGTCACCTTCCTTGTAGTCGCGACGTTCAACCGCGCTGAACGCCTCTTCTTCACTGTCAAAGCAACGCGCGACACCGGTAAAGACGAGGTTTTTCATCCCCGCGACCTTAACCAGCGCGCCTTCAGGGGCGAGATTGCCACGCAGCCCCACGACACCGCCGGTAGGCGACAGCGGGTTGCTGGTGGGGTAAATCACGTCCTGATCCGTCGGCAGAACCACATCCTTGAGGTTTTCCGCCATGGTCTTGCCGGTCACGGTGATGCAATCGCCGTGGATATAGCCGCCATCCAGCAGGACTTTCAGGAGAACCGGCACACCGCCGACCTCGAACATGTCCTTGGCGACGTATTTACCGCCTGGCTTGAGGTCAGCCACATAAGGGGTTCGCTTGAAAATTTCCGCCACGTCATGGAGATCAAATTCAATCCCGCATTCCGCCGCCAGTGCCGGCAGGTGAAGCCCGGCATTGGTCGAACCGCCAGAAGCGGCCACCACGGTGGCGGCGTTTTCAAACGCCTTGCGGGTCAGGATATCACGAGGGCGCAGGTTGGCCTTGAGCAGATCCATCACCACGCGGCCGGAATGATAGGCGTATTCATCACGGGTTTCGTAAGGCGCAGGCGCCCCGGCTGACCCCGGGATAGCCAGACCAATGGCTTCCGACACACAGGCCATGGTGTTGGCGGTAAACTGGCCGCCACAAGAGCCGGCGGATGGGCAGGCCACGCATTCCAGCTCATGCAGGTCATCATCGGACATATTGCCGGCGGCATGGGCGCCGACGGCCTCAAACACGTCCTGAACCGTCACGTCACGGTCACGGAAACGGCCGGGCAGGATCGACCCGCCATACATAAAGACCGACGGCACGTTCAGGCGCGCCATCGCCATCATCACCCCGGGCAGAGACTTGTCGCAACCCGCAAGACCAACCAGCGCATCATAGCAGTGGCCACGAACGGTGAGTTCGATGGAATCGGCAATGACTTCACGGCTGACGAGGGATGATTTCATCCCCTGGTGGCCCATGGCGATCCCGTCGGTCACGGTGATGGTGGTGAATTCACGTGGCGACCCATGGTGATCAGCCACCCCGCGCTTGGCTTCTTTCGCCTGGCGATCAAGGGTGATGTTGCATGGTGCCGCTTCGTTCCAGGTTGACACAACCCCAACCAGCGGCTGCGCGATTTCTTCTTCCGTCATCCCCATCGCATAGTAATACGAGCGATGCGGGGCGCGTTCCGGCCCAACAGAAACGTAACGGCTTGGCAGTTTTGATTTATCCCATTTGTTTGACATCTTGTCCTCCACGATAATCTTTCAACAATAGTTAACCCAGACGCTCGAGCGCAAGGGCCAAGCGAGTTTTTGTGTCTTGTTCGGCTTCAAGGCGGCGGCGGTTTTCCTCGACCACCTCTTGCGGAGCTTTAGCCATAAAGCCCTGATTGTTCAGCTTGCCTTCAAGCTTTTTGACTTCGCCTTCGCCGGCCTTAAGCTCTTTGGTCAGGCGCGCGCGTTCCGCGTCAAAGTCCAGAATACCTTCAAGCGGCAAGGCGAAATCCTGCCCTTGAGTGACGCCCTGCGCCGATTGGCCTGGCATGGCCTCGGCAAAGCTGATGGTGTTGATCCGCGCCAGACGCTGCAAGGCCGGGCGGTTGCGCTCAATCGCCGCTTTTTTGGACGCCTGCCCTTCCAGAAGAACGAGGTCAGGCTTGGCGGCGGCGGGAATATTCATTTCATTGCGAAGGGAACGCACCGCCGTGATCAGTTCAACGATAAAGCTGATCTCTTCCGCCGCGCCTTTGGCGTCAGGTGTGTCGATCTCTGTCCAGGTGGTGGTGATCAGCATCCCCTCCCCGCCAAAGACCTTTTCCCAGAGTTCTTCGGAAATAAACGGCATGAACGGGTGCAGAATGCGAATGGCTTCGGCAATGACGCGGCTGGCGACCGCACGGGTTTCGTCCGACGTCGCGTCACCACCGCCCAGCACAGGCTTGATCATCTCAAGGTACCAGTCGCAGTAATTGTTCCAGATGAAACGGTAAATGGCATCCGCCGCGTCATTGAACCGATACGCCTCAATCGCGGTGCTGACTTTTTCGCGGGTTTCCGCCAGTTCATGGATAATCCACTGGTTGGCGGGTTCAGCAGCCGTCGACAGGTCATAATCAAGCGCCGGTTTACAGCCGTTCATTTCAAGGAACCGGCAGGCGTTCCAGATTTTTGTCGCAAAGTTGCGGTAGCCTTCGATCCGGCTTTCCGCCAGTTTGATGTCGCGCCCCTGCGCCGCCATGGCGGCAAGGGTAAAGCGCAGGGCAGCGGCGCCGTATTTGTCGGACAGCACCAGGGGGTCCATGACATTGCCCTTGGATTTTGACATTTTCTGGCCCTTTTCATCACGAACCAGGGCATGGATATACACATCCTTGAACGGCACCTCGCCATCCATGAAATGCATCGACATCATCATCATGCGGGCGACCCAGAAGAAGATGATATCAAATCCCGTGACCAGCACATCACCGGGGTAATAGCGCTTTACTTCAGCGGTATTTTCCGGCCAGCCGAGGGTCGAAAACGGCCACAATCCGCTGGAAAACCAGGTGTCCAGCACATCGTCATCCTGCGTTAATTCAACATCCTTGCCGTAATGGGCGCGCGCTTGCTCTGCCGCTTCCGCCTCGTCCATGCCAACAAACGGCGTGCCGTCGGGGCCATACCAGGCGGGGATGCGATGCCCCCACCACAA
>JAGWAQ010000083.1:1603-8817 GCA_021296375.1 Alphaproteobacteria bacterium | reverse complement strand
ATGAACAATAATTCCTCGACACCACCGGTCGTTACGCCTGCCCCTGAGGCGGCGGGGCTGACGGCCTCCGTAGACGGCCATGACGAGCTGGGAAATCCTGTGTCGATCCCCGTGGTGGTGGAACGAGCCATCACCATCTATCTTAATCGGCAGGAAATTGTCACCTCCATGACCTTGGGGGATATGCCGGAATGCATGGCGGTGGGGTTTCTGCGCAACCAGAACATGTTGGCGGATGACGATGTCATCACCGCGATTGATGTTGATGATGAACTTGATGTCATTGTGGTGCGGACCGAACGCGAAACCGATTACGAATCCAAATTGCAGAAAAAAATCCGCACCAGCGGGTGTGCCCAAGGCACGGTGTTTGGCGATATGATGGACAGGTTTGACCAGATCACCCTGAACCCTGATGCCCGCATCCGCACCTCACAGATGCTCGCCCTGACCAAAAGCATCAACACCACCCCCAGTCTTTACCTGACGGCAGGGGCCATCCATGGCTGTGTGCTGGCGAGGGGAGAGACGCCTCTGGCCTATATGGAAGATGTGGGGCGGCATAACGCGGTGGATAAAATCGCCGGCTGGATGTTCCTGAACGGGGTGGATGGTGCCGATAAGGTGTTTTACACCACCGGCCGCCTGACCAGCGAGATGGTCATCAAAACCGTTCAGATGAAGATACCTGTCCTGATGTCACGTTCAGGTTTTACCGAAAGCGGGGTTGCCCTGGCGCGCCAGGCAGGGTTGACGTTGATCGGCCGCGCCCGCGGCAAACGTTTTACCGTGCTGTCGGGGCAAGAGCGCATTATCTATGACGCCGCGCCGGATACGGAAGATGGAGCTGATGACATGACGCCTGACCGCATGTCCCCTCAACGCCAGCGTTCAGGTGGCGGGCGATGATCACGCTGTCATCCATCGTCGCGGTTGTGCTTGCCGGGGGGCAGGGCCGCCGCATGGGGCATGTCGACAAGCCCTTGCTGAAGCTGGCGGGGCGTCCCTTGCTTCGTCATGTGCTGGATCGCATGGCGCCACAAGTCCAGGCCATGGCCATTAATGCCAATGGGTCCCCTGACCGGTTTGCTGAATTTAACCTGCCCGTGGTGGAAGACAGCGCGCCGGGGTTCTTGGGGCCATTGGCCGGAATACTGGCGGGGCTGGATTGGGCGGCGCGGGCGCATCCGGCGGCGTCCCATGTCATGAGCATTCCCGGCGATGCGCCGTTTATCCCGCGCGATCTCGTCGCCCGACTGGCGGCAGAGGCGACAGAAGGCGGCTTTGCCCGCGCCCATTCCTTTGGACGGCGGCATCCTGTGGTGGGGTTATGGCCGGTGGCGGTGCGGGCTGATCTGCGGGACCAACTGGTCAATCATGATATCCGCAAGATTGATCTCTTTACCTCCAGCTATCCTGTGGCGGAAGTGGAGTTTGACGGCGTCCCCGACCCGTTTTTTAACGTCAACACCCCCCGGGAACGTGATGAAGCGGAACGAATACTCAAGAATTTGCCCGAAAAACCGGAATAACCCTTTTTTTCGGCGAAGAGATTTTGCAAATTTCGTCGATCAGGCGTAAAAACATACCTAAATCAGCACCAGAGTTCAGGCATGACCAGCACCACACCAGCACTCTCATCCGCCCGTCATATGGGTGAGATCTAGAAAACCGCCATTGACCAGTTTATCGGGGCGCTCGACGGCTCGTTTTCGGCGGCGGTCGATCAGCTCATGGAAACCCAGGGCCATGTGATTGTCTGCGGCATGGGCAAATCCGGCCTGCTGGGGCGCAAGATCAGCGCGACTTTTGCGTCGACGGGCACGCCGTCGATTTTTCTCCATCCGGCTGAAGCCATCCATGGTGATCTCGGCAAGGTGCGCCGTGGTGATGTCGTGATCCTGATCTCCAATTCCGGCGAAACCGATGAGATCATCCGCCTGCTGATGCCGCTGAAACGCCTTGAGGCCACGATTATTGCCATGACAGGGGACACCAGCTCGACGAAGGCCCAGCATGCCCAAACGGTGCTTGATATCGCGGTTGATCGCGAAGCCTGCCCCTTGAATCTGGCCCCCACCACCTCCGGCTTGATGACATTGGTGATGGGGGATGCCCTCGCCATTGCCTTGATGGAAAAGCGCGGCTTTCAGGCTGAAGATTTTGCCGCCACCCACCCCGGCGGATCTCTTGGCAAACGCCTGCTCAGCACCGTCTCTGAACATATGGTGACGGATGATCTGCCGTTTGTCCGCCCTCAAGATGCCATGGCTGATGTTATTGTTACCATGACAAAAGGCCGCCTTGGTCTTGCCCTGGTGGGGACGGCGGAAAAACTTGACGGCATCATCACCGATGGCGACCTGCGGCGGGCGCTGATGGACAATACCGATATTGTCAACAATACCGCCGCCGAAGTCATGACCCCCAATGCCTTGACCATCCGTCCTGAAGCCAGCATGGGTGAAGCCGAAGAACGCATGCAGGAAGCCCGCATCCAGTGCCTCGTGGTGACAGATGAGGGCGGGTCCATTGTTGGCGTTGTCCAAATTTTCTAGCCCTGGCACCTCCCATGTTGCTTTCTGATTTCGATTATCATCTGCCGCCATCCTTGATCGCGGCTGAACCCGCCTCGCCACGGACGGCGGCGCGGATGCTGGATATGCGCGGCCCAACATTCATTGATCGCATTGTGGCGGATCTGCCCGATTGCCTGAACCCCGGGGATTTGCTTGTCGTCAATAACACACGGGTCTTGCCCGCGCGATTGATCGGCAAAAGGGGGGAGGCGACGATCAACGTCACCCTTCATCGCCGCATTGACGGGGCGGTCTGGCGGGGGTTTGCGAAACCCGCCCGGAAGCTCAAGCTCGGGGATCAGGTGGTGTTTTCTCCTGATCTGGCGGCGGAGATTGATTTTATCGGCGCGGATGGCGAGCGCGGCTTTGCCTTCAATCATAGTGGCGAGGCGCTCGACAAGGCGCTGGAGGCGACGGGGGTAATGCCCTTGCCGCCCTATATTCCGCGCCCTGATGGCGTGCGCGACGATGACGCCGATCATTACCAGACCATGTTTGCCGCCCATAATGGCGCCGTGGCGGCCCCGACGGCGGGGCTTCATTTCACCCCTGAACTGATGGCAGATTTGCAGGACCGTGGCGTGGCGGTGGCAGATGTCACCTTGCATGTCGGGGCGGGGACGTTTTTGCCCGTCAAGGTTGAAGACCTGTCGGAACATAAAATGCACCTTGAGTGGGGTGAGATTTCCGCCGAAACCGCCGCCGCCATTAACCGCACCAAAGCCGAAGGCGGCAAGGTGGTTGCTGTCGGCACGACGTCGTTGCGGATATTGGAAAGCTGTTTTCGTGATCATGGCGATACGCGGGCCTATCAGGCGGAAACCGATCTGTTTATCTTGCCGGGGTTCAAATTCGGGGTGGTGGATGTGCTGATGACGAATTTTCACCTGCCGAAATCCACCCTCTTGATGCTGATTTCCGCCTTCACCGGCAAAGCCCATGTTGATGCGGCTTATGCCCATGCTATTGCCGAAAACTACCGGTTCTTCTCTTACGGAGATGCCTGCCTGATGGAGCGTCGTGATGACTGACTTTTCGTTCACCCTGAAAAAAACCGAAGGCATGGCCCGCCGTGGGGAGATCACCACCGCCCATGGCAAGATCCAGACGCCGGTGTTCATGCCTGTTGGCACCGCCGCCACCGTCAAGGCGATGACGGTTGATGATGTCTGGGCCACCGGCGCCATGATTATCCTTGCCAACACCTATCACCTGATGCTGCGGCCGGGGCCGGAACGTGTCGAGCGGTTTGGCGGCATCCGCAAGATGATGGGGTGGGAGGGCCCCTTGCTGACCGATAGCGGCGGGTTCCAGGTTATGTCGCTTGGGGATTTGCGCACGATTGACGAAGATGGCGTGACCTTCCGCTCTCATCTGGATGGCTCAAAGCACCGCCTGACGCCGGAACGCTCCACGGATATCCAGCGCATGCTCGACGCCACCATCACCATGGCGTTTGACGAATGCACGCCATTTCCCGCTGATCACGATGTCGCCGCCAGTTCCATGCGCATGTCGATGCGTTGGGCGGAACGATGCCGCAAGGCTTTTCAGCGCCGCCAAGGCTATGGCCAGTTCGGGATTGTTCAGGGGTCGGTTTATGAAGACCTGCGGCGTGAGAGTGTTGAA
Organism: Alphaproteobacteria bacterium; assembly: GCA_021296375.1. Classification (GTDB taxonomy): domain Bacteria; phylum Pseudomonadota; class Alphaproteobacteria; order Puniceispirillales; family UBA1172; genus JAGWAQ01. The sequence goes on along the minus strand of JAGWAQ010000083.1, from coordinate 4,609 downwards.
AAGCTCGAAGCGCTGGATTTTGAAGGTTACGCTGTTGGCGGGCTTGCGGTGGGCGAAGGCCAGCAGGCGATGTTTGACACGCTCGAGTTCACCACCCCCGTCATGCGCGCCGATAAACCCCGCTATCTGATGGGGGTGGGCAAGCCCGGGGATATTATCGGGTCGATTGCCCGCGGGATTGATATGTTTGATTGCGTGATGCCGACGCGGTCAGGGCGGACAGGGCAGGGGTTCACCCGCCGCGGGCCGGTCAACATCAAGAACGCCCGCCACGCTGATGACCCGCGGCCACTGGATGAGCAGTGCCAGTGCCCCGCCTGCACGCGCTATTCCCGCGCTTATCTGCATCACCTGTTCCGTTGTGATGAAGTGCTGGGGCTGATGCTGCTGACGCGGCACAACATCACCTATTATCAGGACATCACCCGTGCCGCCCGCGAAGCCCTGGATGAAGGCCGTTTCGCCGCCTATCACAAGGAATTTGACGAGACCTATGCCCTGGGGGACATCGAGGCGCTTTCCTGATGCGGCAAAATCCGTCATCCTGATGTTATGACTGCTGACCACCCCTCCACCTTGGCGAAAATCCGTGACCGCATCCGCGCTGACGCGGCGAAGGAAGGCTTTGGTGAAGTGGCCTTCGCTAAAGCCGATGCGCCGGAGATTCAGGCCGATCGGCTCGATGCCTTTATCGACCACGGCTATATGGGGGACATGGGCTGGATTGCCGAAACGAGGGACCGCCGCATCTCCCCCCGCGCCATGTGGCCCGGCGCCCGCACCGCTATTGTGCTGGGCATGAATTATGGCCCTGACCATGACCCGATGGACAATCTTGGCCATCGTGACGCCGGCAATATCTCTGTTTATGCCCGCGGCAAGGATTACCACGAGGTCATCAAGGGTCGCCTGAAGCAGATCGCCGGCCGTATCGCCGCTAGGGAAGGGGTTGAGGTCAAGGTGTTTGTCGACACCGCCCCCCTGATGGAAAAACCGCTGGCCGCCAGGGCCGGGCTGGGCTGGCAAGGCAAACACACCAATCTTGTCAGCCGGAATTTTGGCTCATGGCTGTTTCTGGGGGTGATTTTGGTGGCTGCCGACTGGGCGGAGGAAACGCCTGAGACGGACCATTGCGGCAGCTGCACCCGTTGCCTTGATATCTGCCCCACCAATGCTTTCCCCGCCCCATACCAGCTCGACGCCCGCCGCTGCATTTCCTACCTGACCATCGAGCATCAAGGCATGATCCCGAAGGAGTTTCGCGCCGCCATCGGCAACCGGATTTTCGGTTGCGACGATTGCCTAGCGGTCTGCCCCTGGAACCGCTTTGCGGCACAGGCGCAGGAGATCAAACTGAAGAGCTTGCCGGGGCTGGACCTGCCGGAGTTGCTGGAGCTGGCGCAACTGGATGAAGCGGAGTTTCGGGCAAAATTCGCGGGCTCCCCCGTCAGGCGCGCGGGCTATCAACGTTTTATGCGCAACGTGATCACGGCCATCGGAAACACTGATAATGATATTTATATCAGCGTGTTGAAAGATTTTCTTAAATCTGAATCTGAACTTATTAAGGCCAGTGCCATCGGGGCGTTGGCGCGGCTGATGGAGGCTGAGGCTTTTGATGCGTTGCGCGCCGCCCATCAATCGACAAACGACAGCCCCGTCATCGCTCTTGAATGGCAGGGGTGATGATGCGCTGGTGTCACAGGATTGGAGCGGCCGACCAGACTCGAACTGGCCCTAAGAGCTTGGAAGGCTCTTGTGCTACCACTACACCACGGCCGCGTAGCTCTGCTTATATCACCACCACTGCGGTTTTGAAAGCGCTTGATTGAGTGATAGGCAAGGGGGCGTTCTAAATCACTTCATCGAGACCGGCGATATAAGTGGCGGTGCCGCTGTCGGTCACGCCGTCTGTCCCCATGATTGGTTCCAGCACCTCCACGATATAGTCTTTTGACGTGGTGCGGGTGGTTCCAAACGGCAGGGAGGAGCGGGAGCTGGCCACCACGGTGACGGTGTACTCGCCGTCATTGCTGCCGTTGGTGTTGTTATCATAGATCGCTTCGCCGGGCTTGAACCGCAACTCAGCGGTGGTGGCGTCGATCGAGAAATGGTCATTGTCGCGGCCAAAGACGACATAGCTTGTGCCGCTGTCAAGGCGGCCGTTGGCGTCATGCCCATAGGCACCGATGATCAGGTCATCAAAGCCGTCGTTATTGATATCCCCTGCCGCCGCCACCGCCCAGCCGCTGAGATCGTTGGTATCTTCGCCAATAATGCGGAAGCCTTGATGCGCTTCAAGACGGGCGAGATTGACGCCTTCGGCAAATCCATTATCTTCATTCCTCCCGAAGATGACGTAACTGCTGCCGTTATTGGTGGTGCCGTTGACATCTGTTCCCCAGGCGCCAATGATCAAATCATCGATATTGTCGCCATTGACATCACCGGCGGCGGCAACCGCGATCCCGCTTTGATCGCCGTTATTGGCCCCGGTGATGCGAAAACCTTCGGCCGATGTAAGGGCGGCGAGGTCAATTTCAGCGTCAAAGCTGACGTCATCTTCGCCGGTGTTCTTGCCAAAGACAACATAGCTGACGCCGGTATTATTCCCTCTGCTGTCGGCCAGCGGCGCCCCGATAATGAGGTCATCAATCCCGTCGCCATTGATATCACCGGCGGAAGACACGGCAAACCCGCTTTCATCTCCCGAGTTCCCGCCGAAAACGCGGAAACCATCGCTGCCGTCAAGCGCACTCACATCAATGCTGGAAGCAAAGCTGACCCCGTCTTCCGTGGTATCCTTGCCAAAGATGACATAACTGGCGCCGTTATTGGGGCGGCCGTTTTCATCACCCCCCCAGGCGCCGATGATCAGATCGTTGATGCCATCGCCATTTATGTCGCCGGCGCCAGCGACAGCAAAGCCACTCAAGTCATCTTCCGCTTCACCATTAATGCGGAAGCCGGTGCTGCCATTCAGATCAGCGAGGGCGATGCGCGAGG
>JAGWAQ010000083.1:544-1514 GCA_021296375.1 Alphaproteobacteria bacterium | reverse complement strand
TCGCCGTTGATATCCCCGAGATTGGCGACCGACCGGCCGCTGACATCAAAGCTCTCTGCGCCGGTGATGGTCACCCCGTTGGTGCCATCAAGTGCATCAAGGGACAGGCTGGCGTTGACCGCACCCCGTGTCCCGTAGACGATGTAACTCAAGCCGGTATTGAGCAAGCCGGTATTGAGATTGTCGCTGTCTTCCGCCCAATAGGCTCCAATGATGAGGTCATCAATCCCGTCGTTGTTGATGTCGCCTGCGGCGGAAACAGAGATCCCGCTGCGGTCCCCTTCATCCGACCCATCCAGCCTGAAGCCATTGGTGCCATCCAGCGCGGATAAATCCAGGCTGGCGGCAAAGCTGACCCCGTCTGCCGAGGTGTTCTTGCCAAAGATGACATAGCTCGCCCCGCTGTCGTCTTCATTGGGGTCCGCCCCATAGGCACCGATGATGATATCATCAATCCCGTCGCCGTTGAAATCACCAGCGGAGGACACAGCATAACCACTGTAATGAAGGACGTTTTCGCCATTTAAACGGAATCCGTTGGCGCCATCAAGCGTGGCCAGATCCACAACATCCTCAAGATGATAGGTGATGATGTCGGTGGGCGGTTGCCCGGCGGTGTTATCAGCATCCGTCGCCCGCGCGGTCACCACCACGGCCGTTGAGTCTTCGGGAACAGCGACCGGGGCGGTGTCGTCAAACAGCGGGGCGTTATCGTCGATGTTGATGAGGTTGATGATATAGCTGTAGCGTGCCTGCTCGACCCCCGCCGTGTCATACCCCACCAGCACAATAGTATGGCTGACGCCATCTTCGAAATCACCGCTGTGCTGGACCCCGGGCGGCGTCTGGAAATGGAGCGTGGTCTGCGGCGTGCCATAAGGCGTGCTGTAATGGCTGAAGAAGATATTGGCGCTGGCGTCGGGATCGAGCGCTAACCGCACGACATCAGGGTTGTAGGTGTAAACCTGCG
>JAGWAQ010000083.1:0-432 GCA_021296375.1 Alphaproteobacteria bacterium | reverse complement strand
GGTTTAGGTTAGAGAGGCGACACCGCCGTTGTCATGGCGGTCGGTGACCACAATTTCAACCTGATAACTCTCGCCAAGGGCCTTGCGGTTGGCCCCGTCCTTCAGGGCCAGAACGCCGCCAGGCGTGATCATAAAGCTCTCATTATCAAGGGCCGCGGTATCTGCGGTTAAGGCAAAGCTGTATTGGCTGACGGCGGGGTCATCGGCATCCACCACCGCGACGGTGCCGACGGTAGTCTGCCCGGGGATAAGTGAAGTTGCGGTGAGGGTTAAATCCGTCGGGGTTTCATTTTCATCCTGAATAACGACCATGTACTCCCGATGGCTCAATTGCGCCTCGTCTTCCCCGAGGGTGGTTATGCCTGATGGCGTCGGGGTGGCGGAAACCTTGACCGTAACGCTGGCTTCGGCCTCATGATTAAACTCGGTACC
>JAGWAQ010000082.1 GCA_021296375.1 Alphaproteobacteria bacterium | reverse complement strand
TGGGGAGGGGATTGATGCCCGCGCTGATCTGGTGAAATTCTGCCTTGATGAGGGGATTGATTGCCAGCTCACCACCAGCGGTCATTTTAATGGCGCCATGTCGACACGGGATTACGATGCCATGGCCCATCAGGCCGATGCCCTGAACGCCATCCCCGGCCATGATGTCGAGGTCATCCCCCGTCACCGCCAGCATGAGGAAATCGCCAGTGATCGCTTTTATGGCGGGTTGCTGAGGCGGGAAATTGGCGGCTTCCACCCCGGCAAGTTTTTTGCCGGTCTTCTGAAGGTGCTGGCGCGGGAAGGGGTTCAGGTGATGGCCCATACCCCCGCCGAAGACGTGGCGGATGACCACAGCGCCGCCAGCCCTCACGCCAAGATCATCACCACCCCGAAAGGCCAGATCAAAGCCGGTCTGGTGATTGTTGCCAGCACCGGCTACACCGGCCGGCGGAAAAAATTCGGCCAGTTCCTGCGCCGACGGGTGATCCCGATCCAGAGTTCGATCATCGTGACAGAAGACCTGGGGCAGGATGCGGTTCGTGCGCTGATGCCGAAGCTCCGGATGTATGGCAATACCGCCAAGCTTTCGCTTTATTTCCGTCCGGTGCCTGATGGCGATCGCATTCTCCTTGGGGCGCGGTGCTTTGACAAGGAGATTCCCCAGCATGGGACGATCAATTTTCTGACCAAGCGGCTGGTGGAAATTCTGCCGCAACTGAAAGGCACGGGGATGGATTATTGCTGGATCGGCAATGTCGCCTTTAATCAACGTCTGCTGCCCGCGATGTTCCAGCACGACGGGGTCTATTACACCGCGGGCTATCAGGGGTCCGGCACCGTATGGGCGCGCTGGCTGGGCAAGAAAACCGCAGAACTGGCGCTGGGTGTCGCCAACAAGCCCAGCGTGTTTTATGACAAGCCGCCGTCGGCGGTGCCGTTTTATGACGGCGTGCCGTGGTTCATGCCGTTTGTGAACGGCTATTTTCTGGCGCGGGACCAGCTCAACGAATGGCGCCACCGCCCGTCGCCGTGATAACCGCCTGAAGTGATGACCGCCTGAAAGGAAACTCCCATGCCCTTGATTTTTGATGTTTACGGCACATTGCTTGATGTCGATGCCGCGGCCAGCAAAACCGCCGAGAAGCACCCGTCCTTTGCCGAACACTGGGCCGATGTTTCCGCCGCCTGGCGGCACCGCCAATTGAGCTATTCCTGGTTGCGCTCGCTGATGGGGCGATACACGTCGTTCTGGCAGATCACCATGGATGCGCTGGATGTGACCCTCGATGAAATGGGCATCAACGAGCCGCAATTGCGGCAACATCTCTTGGATCTTTATTATCAGCTTCCCGCCTATGATGAAGTGGCGGCGCAGCTTTCCGCCATGAGCGCCAAAGGCCATGCCTTGGGGGTGTTGTCCAATGGCAGCCCCGACATGCTGGCAGGGGGGCTGACTTCTGCGGGCATTTATGACCAGCTTGACCATGTGCTGAGTGTTGATTCCCTCAACTGCTACAAACCGGACCCGAGGGTCTATGAAATGGTGCTGAAAGCCTTTGATTGCACGGCGGAGCAGGTGACGTTTTTTTCCTCCAACAACTGGGATATCGCTGGCGCGGGCAGTTTTGGTTTCCGCACCATCTGGGTTAATCGCGGCGGCAAAACCTGGGATGACCTGCCGGAACCCCCCACCCATATCGTTTCCAGTCTGGCGGAGGCCGTGCGCTTGATCGATTAAGCCTGTGTTTTATTCCGGCATTGGTCTTATGGCGCATTAGCCACAAGGGGGGTGTCAGGCTCGATTGCCAGAGGGGCGAATCATTAGACGGGAAGAAAACCCTGAAAAAATCGCGTGAATAGGCTTGCATAAAGCCAGCGTCTACGGTAGAAACCGCCATTCATTCCGTAATGTTCGGTGAAGTCTGCCTTGTTGAGGCGATGATGCCGTGCGCTGCGGCGAAAGTATTAGATAACCTTGAGAAGTTAGGGCTTGCGCGAGTGAGACGTCATGGCTAGAGTATCCCCTGCACAATTTGTACGACAGGTCAGGCAAGAAATCAGCCGGATAACCTGGGCATCGCGACGCGATACGGTCACCGCCACCATCACGGTTTTGGTGATGACCTTTATTGCGGCCGCGTTCTTTTTGCTTGTTGAATGGATTCTGTCCAATCTTGTGCAGCTGGTCTTGGGCTTCGGTGGTTAGGCAGAATAGGGTAAGCAAAGCTTTTTGAATGTTTCGGGTTTAGCCCCACATTCCTGTTTATGCGAAAGTTAAACGTAATGGCAAAACGCTGCTATGTTGTTCACGTCTTCTCAGGGTCTGAGAAAAAAGTGGCACAGTCAATTCGGGAACAAGCGGTCAGTTATGGTCTTGAAGACCAGATTGAAGACGTGCTTGTGCCGACCGAAGAAGTGACGGAAGTGCGCCGCGGCACGAAAGTGTCGTCGGAGCGCAAGTTCTTCCCCGGCTACATTATTGTTAAAATGGAACTGACTGATCAGAGCTGGCATATCGTCCAGTCACAGAATCGCGTCACCGGTATCCTCGGCGGCCAGGGCAAGCCTGTGCCTATCACGGAAGCCGAAGCTGAGCGCCTGATCAAGCAGGTGACCGAAGGGGTTGAACGTCCGTCCAGCGATATCTTGTTTGAAATCGGTGAGCAGGTGCGTGTTTCCGACGGTCCATTCGCTTCCTTCAATGGTTACGTTGAAGAGGTTGATGAAGACAAATCCCGTCTCAAAGTGACGGTTTCCATCTTCGGGCGGTCGACGCCTGTCGATCTTGAATATTCGCAAGTGGAAAAAATCTAACTCGCGTGTTTTGAACACATACCCCGCCAGTCAATCAAGGGGATGATCCAAGGGACTGAACAATGGCTAAGAAAATCGAAGGTTACATCAAACTGAATATTCCGGCAGGGGCGGCGAACCCGTCACCACCAGTTGGTCCGGCGCTCGGTCAGCGTGGTGTCAACATCATGGAATTCTGCAAGGCTTTCAACGCGGCGACCGACAGCCTCGAAAAGAACATGCCTATTCCTGTCACCATCACGGTTTATCAGGACAAGTCATTCACATTTGCCATGAAGCAGGCGCCGGTCAGCTTCTTCCTGAAAAAGGCCGCTGGCCTGAGCAAAGGTGGCCAGACCCCCGGTCGTGACGTTGCCGGCAGCATCAGCATGGATCAGGTGCGTGAAATTGCAGACACTAAAATGAAAGATCTGAACGCCATCGACCAGGATGGTGCGGTTCAGATGGTCCTCGGTTCAGCCCGTTCCATGGGCCTTGAAGTTACGGAGTAAACAATGGCTGGAAAAAAACTCAAAGCGGCTTACGACAACATCGACCGCAACAACCAGTACACTCTTGAAGAGGCGATCGGCCTCGTCAAGAGCAACGCCAGTTCAAATTTCGATGAAACCATCGAAATCTCAATGAACCTTGGTGTTGACCCACGTCACTCAGACCAGATGGTCCGCGGTGTTGTTGCCATGCCCCATGGCACCGGCAAGACCATGCGCGTTGCGGTCTTTGCTCGCGACGACAAGGCCGAAGAAGCCAAATCCGCTGGTGCGGATGTCGTTGGCGCTGAAGACCTCGCTGATGAAATCCAGGGCGGTCGCCTTGATTTTGACCGTGTCATCGCCACCCCTGACATGATGGGTGTTGTCGGTCGTCTCGGCAAAATCCTCGGCACCAAGGGCCTGATGCCAAACCCCAAGCTGGGCACCGTGACCCCGAATGTTGCTGAAGCTGTTGCCGCCGCAAAGGCTGGTGAAGTTCAGTACCGTGCGGAAAAAGCCGGCATCGTTCATGCCGGTATCGGTAAAGCCAGCTTTGGCGCCGACCAGTTGAAAGAAAACGCCGCGGCCTTTATCGACGCCGTCAACAAGGCCCGTCCAAGCGGCGCCAAGGGCGTGTTCATCCGCAAGATCGCCGTCAGCTCCACCATGGGTGCGGGCATCACGGTCGATACTGCTGACGCCGTATAAGTCGCCTTTACAAGGCGGCCGAATAGGCAAATGAGTTTCCGTCAGGTTGGTTTTCAATCTGGCGGATCGGGGCTTCGGCCCCACCTGTCCAAGACGATAGGGGCCAGGGCGGTATCTTCGGATGCGTCAGGCTTAATCACCTATTCAGACGGGGATAGTGGAAATTTTTCCGCTTGAACTATGGGCAGGCCAAAGAATGGGGCAATCCTGCTTCATTCTTCGTGCAACCGGCTCCCGCTTCTTGGTTGAGGATGGGGGCCACTATTAGCGGAGATGATCGGTGAACAGAACCGAAAAATCAGAACTGATCGATACGCTGCACGCAACCTTTAGTGACGCCGCATCTGTGGTGATCACTCATCAGGTTGGGCTGACTGTTGTTGAAAGCAGCGCACTGCGCGGCAAAATGCGTGAAAACGGGGCTTCTTATAAAGTCACGAAGAACCGCATTGCCAAGCTGGCGCTGAAAGATACGGCTTATGAAGGTCTTAGCGACCAGTTTACAGGGCCGACTGCCGTTGGCACGTCTTCTGACCCTGTTGCTGCCGCAAAGACCCTGGTTGAGTTCGCAAAAGAGAACAAGAAACTGACCATCGTTGGCGGCGCCATCGGCGGGCAGATTCTCGACAAGGCTGGCGTTGAAGCGCTGGCGTCCTTGCCGTCTCTTGACGAGCTTCGTGGCAAGCTGGTTGGGCTTATGCAAGCTCCGGCCACCAAAGTTGCCCGTGTGGTGCAGGCTCCAGCGGCTCAGCTGGCGCGTGTCATCAAGGCCAAGTCAGAACAAGCGTAGCGGTATTATCGCACAAACCAACAACGTCGTGGCGTGGCCACGGCACTAATAGTTCAAGCCTAAGGAGACTAACATGGCTGATATCAACAAACTTGCTGAAGACCTTTCTGCCCTTTCCGTTCTTGAAGCTGCCGAGCTGGCAACTCTTCTTGAAGAAAAGTGGGGCGTTTCTGCCGCTGCGGCTCCAGTCGCTGTTGCCGCTGTTGCTGGCGGTGATGCCGGTGGTGCCGGTGCTGAAGAAAAGACCGAATTTGACGTGATCCTGGCTTCCGCTGGTGACAAGAAAATCAACGTCATTAAGGAAGTTCGCACCATCACCGGTCTTGGCCTGAAAGAAGCCAAGGACCTGGTTGAAGGCGCACCAAAGCCACTGAAGGAAGGCGTGTCCAAGGACGAAGCCAACGACATCAAAGCCAAGCTTGAAGAAGCTGGTGCTACTGTCGAGGTCAAGTAATGACCGCGCCTGACGGCGTCTGAAATATTGCTCTGGCACCGGGGGAATTCCCTCGGTGCCGAAGCTGTTTTTTGAGGTTTGGATTTTTGCCTGCCGCAAAAAACACCCTAAATGAAATGCAATAACGTCATCACGACAGAGGTATCATTCCATGGCATCAAGCGTCACCGCCCTTAACAGTCGTAAACGTGTCCGTCGCAGTTTCGGTTCCATTCAAGAAGTCGCTGCAATGCCGAACCTGATCGAGGTTCAGCGTTCCAGCTATGATATCTATCTGCAAAAAGATGTGGCCCCGGCTGATCGTGAAGACGTGGGTCTTCAGGAAGTGTTCAAATCGGTCTTTCCGATTAAGGATTTCGCGGGCAAGTCGATGCTGGAATTTGTTTCCTACGAACTTGAAACGCCGAAATATGACGTTGAAGAATGCCAACAGCGCGGCATCACCTTTGCCTCGCCGCTGAAAGTTATTCTCCGCCTTGTCGTCTGGGAAGAAGACGAGATTACCGGCACCAAATCCATCCGCGACATCAAGGAACAGGATGTCTACATGGGCGACATGCCGCTGATGACCAGCAACGGGACGTTCATTGTCAACGGCACCGAGCGGGTGATCGTTTCCCAGATGCACCGCTCCCCCGGTGTGTTCTTTGACCATGATCGCGGCAAAACCCATTCATCGGGTAAACTGCTGCATTCCGCGCGGGTGATCCCTTACCGCGGGTCGTGGCTCGATTTTGAATTTGACCCGAAAGACAACCTCAACGTTCGTATTGACCGCAAGCGCAAGCTGCCCGCCACGACTTTCCTGATGGCGCTGCTCGATGAGAAATCCGAAGACTACATCGCCTCCTGTGAAGCGGAAGGCATTGAGCCTGAACGCACCCAGGTCAATGGCCTGTCGCGTGAAGCCATCCTCAATCATTTTTACGACACCATCACCTACGCCAAGGGCAAAAAAGGCTGGAGCACCGCGTTTGTGGCGGAACGTCTGCGCGGCTCGCGGCTCAGCTCTGATCTGATCGACGCGAAATCCGGCAAGGCTGTGGCCAAGGCTGGCGAAAAACTGACCCCCCGTGGCCTGCGCAAGATCGAAGAAACCGGTCTTAAGGAAATCCTCGTTGAAGAAGACGCCATCATTGGCAATTACCTCGCCAATGACATTGTCAACATGGACACCGGTGAAATCCTCGCCGAAGCAGGGGACACAATCACTGAAGAGATTCTCCAGACCCTGAGCGATACCGGTGTTTCCGAAGTCGTGACACTGGCGATCGACAACATCAACGTCGGCGCCTTCCTGCGCAATACCCTGGCGTCTGACCGCAACAATTCCCGCGAAGAAGCCCTGATTGACATCTACCGTGTCATGCGCCCCGGTGAGCCGCCAACACTGGAAACCTCCGAAGCGCTGTTCAACGGCTTGTTCTTTGATTCCGACCGTTACGATCTGTCCTCTGTTGGCCGCGTCAAGCTGAACGCCCGTGTCGGTCTTGATGCCGATGACCAGCAACGTGTCCTGAACCGTGACGACGTGCTGGCCATCTTGCGTGTGCTGATCGACCTGAAAGACGGCAAGGGCGAGATTGACGATATTGACCACCTGGGCAACCGCCGGGTTCGTTCCGTCGGTGAGCTGATGGAAAACCAGTATCGCATTGGCCTGCTCCGCATGGAACGCGCCATCAAGGAACGCATGGGTTCGGTTGAAATTGACACCGTCATGCCGGCTGACCTGATCAACTCCAAGCCTGCGGCCGCCGCTGTCCGTGAGTTCTTTGGTTCATCCCAGCTGTCGCAGTTCATGGACCAGACCAACCCGCTGTCGGAAATCACCCACAAGCGGCGTCTGTCGGCGCTTGGCCCCGGGGGGTTGACGCGTGAACGTGCCGGTTTTGAAGTCCGTGACGTGCACCCCACCCACTACGGCCGGATCTGCCCGATTGAAACGCCGGAAGGCCCGAACATTGGCCTGATTAACTCACTGGCGACCT
>JAGWAQ010000081.1 GCA_021296375.1 Alphaproteobacteria bacterium | reverse complement strand
CTTGCCAACAGCCTTCATGAAGAGCTGGCGGATGACGCCGAGGTGCTGGCGGTGTTTTCAGCAGAGGACGCCTATATCTCGCCCAACTGGTACCCCACCAAGGCGGAAACCCACCGCCATGTCCCGACATGGAATTATCAGGTGGCCCATGCCCATGGGCGCATTCGCTTTTCCCATGAGCCGAAGGACAAGCTGGCGGCGGTGGGGCGGCTGACGACATTTCTTGAAACCCGTATTAATGGTGATGATGCCTGGCGAATGGCCGATGCCCCGAAAGATTACATGGATGGCATGATCGACAATATCGTCGCTTTTACCATCACGGTGGATCGCCTTGTGGCAAAATCCAAGCTTAACCAGAACCACCTGGCGGTTAATTATGACGCGGTGATGGCGAAAATGGATGACATGGGCAAACCCGGGCTTGCCGCCGCCATGGCGCGCTTTCGGTCTTCCCGTGGTGACGGATAATGGGGTAAGCAGAATATCTTGAAGAACAATTACCCCGAAGAACGATTACCCCGAGGAACGATTACCCCGAAGAAAGGTGAGGCGGCCATGGCCGACAGCTGGACGCAAAAATTCAACCGCGATTACGCCCCTGTCACCAAGCGGCTGGACAAGAATTTCAGCGGCATCAAGGCGGGGGAGATGATGCTGATCTCAACCCCGAGGGATATCGTTTCTTATGTCCGCGCTATTCCCGAGGGCGAGGCGCGCTCCATCCCCCAAATGCGTGATGACCTTGCCGATGCCGCCGGGGCGGATAAAACCTGCCCCCTGACGGCCAGCATCTACCTGCGCTTTGCGATCGAGGCTGAGTTGGAAGGGCTTGACGGCGCCGAAGACTCGCCCCATATGCTGCCGTTCTGGCGGGTGCTGGATGCCCAATCGCCATTGGCCAAAAAACTGTCTTGCGGGACGTCGTTCATCACCCGCAAACGCCAGGCCGAAGGGCTGGAATAGCGGGTGTTCTCCTGCGGCTATATCCTGCGCCCCTCCCGCTCCTGAAAATAAATTCCCTTCTGTTAACTCTTCCTTAACTGCTTGGGCCGCATACTGAGCGGTCATGATGCAGGAGGATGACATGACACCCTTAATGACAAGGCTTGCCGCCAGATGTTCAGCCAGATGTTCAGCCGGATTTTCAGCCATATCTTCAGTCGGGTTGACCGCCGTGGTTGCGCTTGGTTTCCTGGTGCCGCCAGCCGTGGCGATGGACCAACCCCAGCCCGAAGACGAGATGATGATGATGATGGAAGAACGTCATCTGTCGATCCCGGCTGTCCCCGCTATGCCGCCATCCATGGAAAGCGGGGTGGCGCCGGTCAATGGCATTGACATGTATTACGCTATGTATGGGGATGACGACGGGGTGCCTGTTCTGCTCATCCACGGGGGGCTGGCCCATGGCGATGTCTGGGCGCATCAGGTGCGCGGGCTGATGGCTGATCACCGCGTCATCGTGGCGGATACCCGTGGCCATGGCCGCTCCACCAATGACGGCAGCGCCTATTCCTATGAGCTGTTGGCCGATGATTACCTTGTCCTGATGGACCAGCTCGATGTCGATCGTGTTCATCTGGTGGGGTGGTCGGATGGCGCGAATATCGGGTTTGTGATGGCGCAGATGGCGCCGCAACGGCTCGCCAGCCTGACGGCCCATGGCGGCAATGTCACGCTTGATGGCATCGACCCTTCGGTGAATGAAGACCCCGTATTTGGGCAATATGTGAGGAAGATGGCGGAAGATTACGTCGCCATGTCACCGGCGCCGGAAATGTTCAATGATTTCCTTGGCGGTGTGGCCCAAATGTGGGCCACCGAAAAGCCCGGGGGACTGGCCAGCTTGCGTTCCATCACCGTCAAAACCCTGGTTCTGCAAAGTGCGTATGATGAGGCTATCCTGACGGATCATGCCCGCCAGATCGCCCTTGCCATTCCCGGGGCGACTTACCTTGAAATGCCCGCGGTCAGTCATTTTGCGCTGTTTCAGGCGCCTCAGGATTACACCAGCTTTATCCGCGGCATGGTGCGATGATGGCCCAACTGATGAGGGTGATGTGACCAAAGCCACGATCCACGAACTTGCCTTCGCCACTGATATTGACCACACTGTCGCCATGAAGCTTTATATCGGCAACAAGAATTATTCGTCCTGGTCGATGCGCCCCTGGGTGTTGATGCGGCAACTGGGCATAGATTTTGAGGAGGTGATGATCCGTTTTGACGGGTTTGAGCCGGACTCCGCCTTCAAGATTGCCACCCGCGCCCTGCACCCCGCGGCGACGGTCCCCATTCTTGAGGATGAGGGCCTTGAGGATGAGGGCGTTGTGATCGCCGATACGCTGGCCATCACCGAATACCTGGCGGAACGTCATGACGGCATCTGGCCGCAGGACCATTTTGACCGCGCCGAAGCCCGCGTGCTGTGCGCCACCATGCATGCCGGGTTTTCAGCCTTGCGCGCCTGTTGCCCGATGAATATTGAGGCGGATTTGCCCAAGGTCGGGGCGCGATTGCTGGCGGATCACCCGGCGCTGGTGGCTGAGCTTGACCTGCTGGAAGACCTGCTGGCGCCGTATCTGGACGGGGAGGGGTTCCTGTTTGGGGGGTATTCGGCGGCGGATGCGTTTTACGCGCCGGTGATGACACCCCTCAAGACCTATCACCTGCCGATGTCATCACGTCTCGCCACGTACCAGTCGCGGGTGCTGGCGGCGGAAGCCACCAAAACCTGGATCGCCGACGCGCTTGAGGAAAGGGATTTCCTGCCGTTCGAGGAGCCGTATCGCGACGGAAGCAAATCCAACAAATAGCGGCATTCAAGCTAAATCAATACCCCATCAACAACGGCGCGACCCGGACCAATTAATCGCGGACTGATTAATCCCAAACTGATTAATCGTCGAGGTCTTCTTCGATGATGGTCCATTGCAGGTGGTAGCAGGTGTCGCCGTCTTCGGTGTCCTTGAACACGACGCCGAGGAACTCCCCGTCGAGGGTGACTTCGGCGGAATCTTCCGACACATCATCGGCGCGGGGGCGCAGGCCGATCCCCTCATTGCCGAGCTTTTTCTTCAGGAACTGCTGGATTTTGAGGGCTTCATTGCTGTTCATGTCCGTCTCCGGGGATTGATGGTCATTATAGGGTTGGCCTAGTTGTTGACGAGGCGAGGCAAATTGTCCAGATAGTCCAGCACATCCTTGAGCCGCGCCGCTTGCCGCAGGTTCTTGCGGCGGTCACGCAGGATGAACAGCCATCTGTCCTTCCCTTTTAGGCGTTTCTTTTCGATCGTGTAAAGCGGCATTTCATGGCTGGAGCGGTAAATCGAGAAAAACGCCATGCCGTCGACATGGTCAAGGGCATAATCTCGCCATTCGCCAGCGGCGACACGAAGCGAGTAGACATTCAGGATCTGGCTCAGTTCAACCCGCGAAAAATACCCGGTTTTCTGTTTTTTTGAGGCGTTTTGCTGTTGTGAAGTCCCGCTGATGATAAGCATTATCGAATATCTGTTGTTTCCTGCTGGTGAATAGGTATCTTTTTCTATATGTTGCATGGCATTAGATAGTTTGGTCAAGCGGGTTAACCACCATTGACCGCATGAATTTTAATCACGCTGGACCGGCTGGCGGAAACGCTGGCATCAGGCTGAAACGGGATCAAGATCAGGGCAAAGACACTGAATGACATCATCACTGAAATTAATCAGGAACTTCGTGAAGATCGTGGTCGCGCGCTTTGGAAGAAATATGGCCATTACGTCATCGCATTTGTGGTGGCGATTGTTGTGGTTGTGGCTGGCCGTCAAGGGCTGGTGGCCTATCAGGACAAGGCCCGCACCACCGCCGCCAATGCCTATCTTGTGGCCGTCGAGGCCACCGCTCCTGACGCGCTTGAGGCAATCGCGGCTGAAGGCGGGGAAGGCTACCCCATGCTGGCGCAATTTGCGGTCGCCGCTCGGCTGGCGGAAGCCGGTGACGATGCCGCGGAAGACGCCTATCTGGTGCTGGCCAATGATGCCGCTCTTGACCCGATCTACCGCGAAGCCGCCATGCTGTTTTCCGTCATGAACGCGTCGGGCAGTTCGGTTGAGGAACGCATGACCCGTATCGGCGGCATTGCGGGCGCCGATGGCCCCTGGCAGAAGCTCGCGCTTGAGCTGATGATCGGCCTGTCGCTTGAGAAAGGCGATATTGCTGCCGCCCGCACCCATCTGCAGACCCTGCGGTTCAGCCCTGATATCAGCGCTGATCTGAACCAGCGTTTGCTGCTGATCGACGCGGCTCTTGGTGAATAACATGACCGGCCTTTTCCAACGATTTGCATCATTTGGCTTGCTGGCGGTTGCACTGGCGGCGTGTTCATCGCAGGAAACCATCCTGCCGGGTGAACGTATTGCCGTTATCGCGGATGATACCGCTGATCTTGTCGTGGATAATGCCGCCGCCGCTGAAGGCCCGGGCCTGACCGCGGCGATTGCCAATTCCATCTTCTTTGCCCCTGGCCAGAACCCTTCCCATAGCGGCGGGCATTTCATGGTGGCCGCGCCCCTGAAACGTGCGTTCAGCGTCGATGTCGGTGTTTCCGCTGAACTCGGCACGGAAATGGCGCAACCGGTGGCCAATGCCAATGCGGTGTTCACGATCACCCCGGGCGGGGTGGTCAAGGCGGTCAGCAGTCAAAACGGCGATCTGATCTGGGAATATGATCTCGACCCGTCGGAAGACGACAGCCAATTGTCAGGAACCGGGGGGATTGCCCTGGCCTCGACCAATCGCGGCGAAGAGCTTTATGTCCATGCCAATAAAGATGTGCTGGTGGCGCTCAATGCCGATAACGGCCAGGAAAAATGGCGCGTTGAATTTGACGTCTTCCTGACCGGCGGGCCGAGCGCGGCCAATGGCGCCGTGGTGGTGACAGACCTTGATGGCCGAGTGTTCGTATTGTCGGATATCGACGGCGGCGAGTTGTGGAATCGCATCGGCGCGCAGGATGAAACCGGCATTGTCGGCTCCGCTTCACCGGCGATCTTTGGCAATGAGCTGATCAACGTTGGCTCTGACGGTGAACTTCTCTCCCTCAGCCTTGAGCAAGGCGAGTTTCTCTGGGGCGAGAACTTGACGCCGATTGAACTGCGCACAGCGATTGACGGCATTCCTGATATTCGGGCCCATCCTGTCCATGATGGCGGCATGGTGTTTATCATCTCTCACAGCGGGAAGCTGCTGGCGTTTAATGCCCAAACTGGCCGGGTGATCTGGGATCAACCCCTTCAAGGCATCGAAATGCCCTGGTTGTCGGGCCAGACCTTGTTTGTGACGACGGTTGACGGCCGGATCTATGCCCTGCGTCGTAACGACGGGGCCATCCGCTGGGTGACGGAATTGCCCGGCGCCTATGACCCGAGCCTTTCGGTGGTCGAAGATGCCCCGAGCTACACTTCTGTTGTCGTGGCCTCGGAAAAGGTTATTGTCGCGTCATCCACTGGCCAGCTTCATGTCCTGAACGCCAACACCGGCCAGATCGAAGACAGCCTGTCGACCAGCGGGGCGGTGACCACGGCGCCGATTATTGCCAACAGCACGATTTTTGTCATCAACCGCTCAGGTGAGCTGGTGGCCTTCCGGTAATTTAGTCAGGCCGTTTGTCATGCCCTATGCCATCGCTATTGTCGGACGCCCCAATGTGGGCAAATCGACACTCTTCAACCGCCTGACAGGACGGAAACAGGCGATCGTTGATGATCAGCCCGGCGTCACCCGTGATCGCCGTGAAGGCAAGGGACGGCTTGCCGCCCTTGAGTTCACCCTGATTGATACCGCGGGTCTTGAAGAGGCTATGACAGGCTCGCTTGAAGAAAGGATGCGGCGGCAGACAGAAAAAGCCATCACGTCAGCTGACCTGACCCTGATGGTATTCGACGCCCGGGAAGGCATCACCCCACAGGACAAGTTTTTTGCCAATGCCATCCGCAAATCTGGCGCGGCGGTGCTGCTGGTGGGCAATAAATGCGAAGGCAAGGCCGGGCAATCCGGTATTGCCGAAGCCTGGCCGCTGGGGTTTGGCACGCCGATCCCGGTCTCCGCCGCCCATGGCGAAGGGCTGGGGGATTTGCATGACGCCATGGTCGAGGTGGCGACCCAGCAAGGCCGCCTGTCGGAGCTGACCGGTGAGGTTGACGACGACATCGACGATGAGGAATTCGGCCCTGATGATGAGGGCGAAGACGGCGAGGAAGTGTGGTTCGACAAAGCCGCCGAACGCCCCATGCGGATCGCCGTTATCGGCCGCCCCAATATGGGCAAATCCACCTTGATCAACCGCCTGCTTGGCGAGGAGCGTTTGCTGACCGGCCCGGAAGCGGGCATCACCCGTGATGCGATTGAAGTGCCGCTTTCCATCAATGATCGGGATCTGGTGCTGATCGACACCGCCGGCATGCGTCGCCGCGCCCGCATCAATGAAGACCTTGAAAAACAGATGGTGGATGACGCCCTTTCCGCCATTCGTTTTGCCCATGTCTGCATTCTCTGTATCGACGCCCGTGAGCCGCTCAACAAGCAGGACCTCGCCATTGCCCGTCTGGTGACCGAAGAGGGGCGGGGGCTCGTCATTGCCGCCAATATGTGGGATGACGTCACCGATAAAAACGAAGTGCGTGAAGAATTGCGTTATCGGCTGGACCAATCCCTTGGTCAGGTCCGCGGCCTCCCTTTGATGACCCTTTCCGGTCTTCGCGGAAGCGGCGATCACAAAATGATGGACGCGGCGTTTGACATCTACAAGCGCTGGAACATTCGCCTGTCGACATCACGGGTTAACCGTTGGCTTGAAACCATGCTTGAGGCGCACCCGCCGCCATTGGTGCAAGGCCGCCGCCTGCGGATACGCTACGCCACCCAGATCAAGACAAGGCCGCCGACATTTGCACTTTTTGTCAGCCGCCCCGCCGACCTGCCTGAACATTACCTGCGTTACCTGGCGTCAGGGTTGCGGCAGGATTTCGATATGGACGGATTGCCGATCCGGCTGTTGATGCGCAAGGGCAATAACCCTTACGTCAACACCTGACCTTTACCCTAAAGCTGGAGCAGGGAAGATGCGCGGATAACCTCACCATGGTGAGGGCAATCCACCGCGGCCAGTTTGGCAAAGGCCGGCGCAATATCTTCGGGTTGCGGCATCACGGCGGTATTGGCCCCGGGGAAGGCGGTGCTGAACATCGAGGTCGCGACCCCGCCCGGGTCCAGAATA
>JAGWAQ010000080.1 GCA_021296375.1 Alphaproteobacteria bacterium | reverse complement strand
TTGATAAATTTATTTTCTGTTGAGATGAGATGCTTTTCTATTTCTTTTTTTAGGTATTCGTCATCTTTGTTGCAAGATTCAGAATATGAGACCAGACGGTCCACATCATCTTGGGCGATTTGTTTAGATAGGAGAATATCCGGAATATCAAGTTTTTGCGGCGCGGTAAAGGCAAGCCCTTCCTCAAGAGAACACGGTTGACCATCTTTATCCCGAAAAATCGGGAGGGCCAATATTCCCTTAAGATCAATCTTTTGGTCTGTCCAGGATGCAAGGTGATCATTCACTTCACTTGCCGCAAGGGCAGTGCATGTATCCCCTTCAAATACAAGAAATTCACCAAACTTACTATCCCAGCGATGGATGCTCTCCAGCGTGTTTAGGCTCCCCCCCAGATCAGGGATAAAAGGTTCTGCGCAAATTGCCTCAAGCAACTTATCCTGAAGTTCAGGCACAGGGCTTTTTCCTCTATGACGCGGATTATCATTATTATTTAACCCCGCAAAAACCTGCAGGACGATTGCCGGTTGCACACGCTTGTCTTTGATAACGTGGTCAATGACTAGGGAAACCATCTTTTCAATAATAGTTTCATCATCCTGACCCCGAACCATTTCTTCTCTGTTTGACTTCAAATCAAAAGTGACATGCAACACGGCCTTGATGCAGGCAGGTTCTGAAGTGGGGTAAAAATTATAAACCTCCATATCATCACGTGCCGGAATGCACTGATTACCCTTCAAAGGCAGACAGAAACTGCATCCCGACATTTTATCCTCACCCCCGTCCCATGTTCGTGACCAGCGCAACCATTTTTCTTTGACTGGTTTTGCCGAAGCATTGGTGGTGGAAATGGTGATACATGACAACTCGGTATCATCACCTTCCGGGGTTGGCTTAATCTGCCGCTGGGGCTTAATCTGCCGCTGGACGGTTTTTTCGGTGCCTGGAGTTTTGATCCGGAGTTGCTCAATATTCTGTGACAATAAAAGAAAATTCGTGTCCAATTCCTCTAGTTGTTCCTCAACACTTTCAAATTGACCCTCGTGCAGCATGACTTTGATCACCGTCACAAAGCCTTTTTTCTTCAGTTCATTTACATATTTGTCAGGTGTTGAAGGGAATAAAAATGTGAATGACGGAATATGCTCTAGGTCATCTGCTTTGCACAATTCATGTTGATGTAGTTTTTTTCGTGTTTCTTCTTCTTCTGGAAATTCGTGGGCGAATTTTCCTGAATAAATCGCTGGCGAATGGCCAACCTCCAGCACGGCGTTAAATCCAAGTCCTTTTGCGCCAATGGATTTTTTTGAGTCAGCCTCACCAATGGCATCATCCATATTCTGGAGAATCTCTAAAAGCCATCTCCCCTCATAAGATTTTGTGGCTTTTTTCTGCTGTCGAACCGCCATCAAAAGCAAGTTTTTGAAGTCCCCTTCCAATCGCGTTTTATTGCATTTATTTACCCATTCACCATCATCCTTAATATCAGCGTGCATGTCCTGAGCTTTATTACTGTCATTTTTTCCGCTTAAGTCTGCATAGGTAAGAGCCAGCACCCCTTCGCGATTAAATGGATGGCCGTCATTGGCAAAATAAATTGCACGTTTTGTCAGAAGAATTTCGCCTCTATTGGTGTTGTTCATAACCATCCTTTATGCGCGGGCATTTGAGAGAATGGTTGAGGTTATTGGCCTCTTTGGTCAATGACCCATCCGGACTATAACTTGGCTTCATCAGCCGGACTTGGTGTTGAGTTTTGCGGGCAGACGCCCTACCCTTTGTCGCAATCAATTCTGGAGTTCGCCGTGCAAACCACCCTTGAGACCCGCTGCCATGACCTGCTCACCCATCTGGGCCGATTGCCGTCAGGGGCGGTGGTCACGGTGACGCCGCTTTCCGGCGGGGTGGCCAGCGACATTGCCATCGTTCAGGTCAATGACGATAAATATTGCGTTAAATTTGCCCTCCCCAAACTGCGGGTCAAGGCCGATTGGTTCGCGCCGGTTGAGCGTAACCTGGCGGAATACCGCTGGCTTGAGTGCGTCGCCGCGATTGCCCCGCAATCCTCCGTCACGCTGCTGGGGCATTCGGGGGAAGCCCATGGATTTGCCATGGAGTTTCTGGACGGGGCGAACACCTATCTCTTCAAGACGGCATTGCTGAACGGCGAGGGCAAAGCCGAAGAGGCCGCCGCCATCGGGACGCTACTGGGGCAAATCCACGCCGCCTCCACCGCCCCCGATTTTGACACCAGCCCGTTCCGGAATCATGATGATTTTTATGCCATCCGGATTGAGCCCTATCTTATTCATACCTCCCATGCCCATGAAGACTTGCGGTCACGCCTGCTGGCCATGGCCGATGAGCTGCACCAATCAAGCGCAGTCCTGATCCATGGTGACGTCAGCCCCAAGAACATCATGTTCCGTGACGGGCGGCCCTATATTCTGGACGCGGAATGCGCCACCATGGGGGACCCGTCGTTTGATCTCGGCTTTTGCATGAACCATTTCATCCTGAAAGCGGTGCATGTGGCGTCCTGCCGGTCGAGGTACCTGTCCCTTTGCCGTGACTTCTGGCAAGCCTACACCCCTCATGTGACCTGGGAGGATCTTGATGTGCTGGAGCAACGGTTGTGCCGGCTTCTGCCGATGCTGATGCTGGCGCGGGTGGATGGCAAATCCCCCGTTGAGTATTTCAATACCGAGGATCAGGCGCTGGTGCGCGGCCTTGCCATTCCGTTGATCGAAACCCCGCCCTCCAACCTTGATGAACTGCTGTTCCGGCTCACTTCAACTTTATAAAACAGGATTTTCCATGGCTAAAATTTCACATATCACGTCGCGCCGAGTT
This sequence comes from Alphaproteobacteria bacterium, assembly GCA_021296375.1. GTDB lineage: Bacteria > Pseudomonadota > Alphaproteobacteria > Puniceispirillales > UBA1172 > JAGWAQ01. Next base: position 4,459 of record JAGWAQ010000080.1, on the reverse strand, counting down.
TGGGATTCCCGCGGGGTTCCGACGGTTGAAGCGGATGTCTGGCTTGATAACGGCAAGATGGGGCGCGCGATCGCGCCCTCCGGCGCCTCCCGCGGGACGCGCGAAGCGCTCGAATATCGTGACGGCGGGTCAGCCCTTGGCGGCAAGGATGTCACCACGGCTTTGGCCAATATTAACGGGCCCATCGCCACGGCCTTGATCGGGATTGACGTATCGGCGCAGGCGGAAATCGACGCCGCCTTGCTGGCCCTTGACCCCTCCCCCCTCAAGGACAGCCTGGGGGGCAACGCCATGATCGCGGCCTCACTCGCAACACTGCATGCCGCCGCCACGGAGGCCAACCTGCCCCTGTGGCGTCATGTGGCGGATCATTTTGGCACGACGCCATCCCTGCCCCTGCCGGAAATTCAGATTTTTGGTGGCGGTGCCCATGCCGGTCGACGGGTTGATGTTCAGGATTTCATGATCATGGTTCCCGGAGCGTCCAGTTTTGATGACGCCATGGCCATCACCCGCGAGGTGTATTTTGCCGCTGGCGACATCATGGCCAGCCGCGGTAAAATTGCCGGTGTCGCTGATGAAGGCGGCTGGTGGCCGCTCTTTGACAGCAACGAGGAAGCGCTTGAAACCCTCACCCTGGCGATCGAAAAAGCCGGGGAAACCCCGGGGGAGAATGTCGTCATCTCGCTTGATATCGCCGCCTCTGAATTTGGTGCCAACGGCACCTATCGACTGGCGCTGGAGGATCGTGAACTGACCTCAGCCCAGCTTATCGATATGCTTGGTCAATGGATGGAACGCTATCCCATTGCCTCCGTCGAAGACCCTTTGGCCGAAGATGACACCGAAGGCATGACGGCGATTACGGAAAAATTCGGCCACCATGTTCAGATTATCGGTGATGATTATCTTGTCACCAACCCCGCCCTGATTGACCAGGCGATCGCCGCGGACGCCACCAACGCTGTCCTGATCAAAGTCAACCAGATCGGCACCGTCACCGAAGCCATGACAGCCTTCACCACCGCAAAAGCCGCCGGATGGGGGACGATTGTTTCCGCCCGCTCCGGTGAAACCGAAGACAGCTCCATCAGTCATCTGGCGGTAGGTCTGGGCGCGGGCCAGCTTAAAGTCGGGTCCTTCCAGCGATCCGAACGGATGGTGAAATGGAATGAATGCCTGCGTATTCAGGATGAATTGGGGCGTGATCATTTCGTCGGTGGTCAGCCGCTTGTCAACACCTGGTGGAGCGAGGGGCGGTGATCACCCCTCGGCGTTAAAACAGGCGAGGGTGATGTCGTCGATCTGCTTGAATTTTTTCACCATCTCGAACAGCTGGTTCATGGCGTCATCCTGATGCTGATCGCGAAAGGTTTTCAGCATTTCCGCCACTTCTGCGCTGGTGTCAAACCCCGTGTATTGGGGGCCGAAGGTGCCGTCCAGCACGCCATCGCTGAAGACATAAAGCCGCCGCCCCGTGAGCGAATGGGTGGTCGCCTCAAGCCCGGCATATATCACCGAGGGCAAAACGCCGATCGCTGGCCCTGCAGATGGTATTTCCGCCACCATGCCGTCATCCTCCATCACCAGCGCATCGGGATTGCCCAGGTTCAGGACATGGACGGTCTGTTTATCCGCCGATTGCCGCACCAGGGTTAAAGCCACAAACAACCCGTCAGGGAAGCGCCCGTCCAGCATATCGACAATTTGCACCGCCACGTCGTGCAGATGTTCGGCGCTATAACAGGCCCGAAATGCCGTCAGGGTCTGGGCCAGCATCATGGCGGCATAAATCCCCTTGCCCGCGACATCACCGGTGATGAACGTCACCTGCCCGTCGTCATGACTGGCAAATTCATGGAAATCCCCCGACAGCTCGTGCAAGGCCAGGCAGCGGGCGTCAAGGTTGGGCCGCACCAGATGTTCCGGCACCAGCAAATCCTGCACCTCATTGGCTTGCTGAAGTTCATTTTCGATCCGCTCACGCCAGATATTCAGCTGCTCTGTCTTGGCCTTGATCTCGCGGTTTTGCTTTTCGATCAGCTCGCTGTAGCTTTCCAGCATCGCCTCGGTCTTGGCGGCGGCTGAAGTGTCGGTGGCCAGCCCGATAAAGCCGTCCTCATGAGGCTTGAGCGCAAGGGTATATTGCACCCGGCGCTCATTCGGCGGGATGATGGTGAAGTCATAACTCTGCCCCGCCGCCAGCCGACGCTGGAACTTTCTGTCATTGAAATCGCGGCTCAGTTCTGTCACCGCGCGGCCGGTCATCTCACCGAACACGTCGGCAAACTGGCGGTTCATTTCCACCACCACCAGCGCTTCGTCAAGTTGCGCATAAGGCAGGCCAAACAGCTCGATGATGGGATGATCAGCTTGTGACGATATCATCTTTTAATGAGCCGAGAAGGCCGACGATATGATCGACATCTTCCTCTTCAACCCCGTTGTCCTCGAGCAATTCCTGAACCGTGCCGGCGACTTTATTAAAGGCGGCTTCGGTCACCTGAAGGCCGGTATGGGCGGCGTTCATGGCCATGCCTGTGTATTGCTCCGGCCCCCCCAGCACCTGCGAGAGGAACTTGACCTGATGGTCCATCAAATCACGGATATTGGAATGCTCAAAATAAGGCGCGGTGACAGGGTCACGCTCAAGCTCGTCATAAAGCTCGGAGACGATTTTGCTGATGGTTGCAAAGCCGCCGTATTTCTCAAAAAGTGACATGATCTTCCCCGTGATGATTTGCGAATATCGTTTTGATCGTTTCTAGGGTTTTTACATTAGCTATTTCTGATGAAGTTTGACAATGGAAATCCGCCCAATAGGGGGATTTTCACCCAAGGGGGGGATGACCCTGGTGATGGGAAAGGCTTTCGTCATGACGGTCTTCAGCCATCATAGCCAGGCGCTCGGCCAGGCGCCGCCCCCTAACGCAACCGTTTCGATCGTCATTGAGCAATCCCGCGCCCCGGTGATGATATATCGCCGTGCATTAACTCAATATTTACCTTTTTGGATTATCATTGCGGTGTTTCATCAAATGGGGAGGTGATATTGTTTATTGTAATCAATAATTTGACCATGAATCATCATGATAAAATTACAGATCTTTCCAAAGATGCTCGGAAGATCACCCTTGTTAGTCCCTTCATATTCGATGACTTCCAACCATTTTTTAATCAACTGGACTTAACCTCTTTGGAAGAAGTTCACCTTATCACTACGCTTCAACCCAAAGGAAATAATCAGCTTCAAAAACCTCCTGCCTTGCTTTCATTTATAAAAAGTTGCAAGCACGTTGCCCCTGGGGCCGGTTGTCAAATTCATTTCAACAACCGCCTGCACGGAAAGGTTTATATATTTGAATATACGCCAACAAATCGTAAAGCGATCATCACTTCCGCCAATTTGACTCACTCCGGGCTTAATATAAATGACGAATGGGGAATCCTTACTGATGATGAGAAGATCATCACCCAACTGGAAAATGAATTATTTGAAAAAATAGAATATAAAGATGTGTCTCATGAGCTAATTGCGGGAAAGATGAATTTATCTGCTGATCGATTCAGGCAAGAACACTCACAACAACGTAATTTTGATGTCGATGTATCGCTCTTAAATCTACTCAAGAATTTTGCCGCGCCAACCAACAAAAAACCTCAAGCCACCCTGAAAGAGGGTAATCGGATATTTCTCAAACCCTATGGTGACAAGGACAACCCCATAAGATTAGAGGATAAGAAACCTTTTGGAGCTGAGAAAGAAATCCAGTTTCCAAACCCGCAACCTAAAAATATAGCACCCGGAGATGTTTTAATTACTTTTGGCACTGGCTGCAGATCAGTTCTCTGCATCCACAAAGCACTTACAGGCACAGAAGAAGTTTCAAAAAATCTTCAGAAAACAGATGAAAGCTCAAGGAGGTGGCGATGGTTTTTGCATGCTGAAAATCTGACTCCCCTCTATGCAGATGAGTGGTGGATACATGACATTAATATTGATCAGCTTAAGGACGATTACCTTAATCAGAACCCGAATGGGATAATCACCAAAACAGGTGGAAAAACATATGGAGCATTTAACCGTGGCGCAGGACGCTTGGAACTTGACGAGGCGTTCGGGAAATATTGTTGTGAGCTGATATTTGCGAAAGAGAAAAAGTTGTCCTGAACCATCAATAAGGGCAAGCTCCACCTGCTCACTTCAACACGTTTGACCGTACTTGCGTGAAATTGCGGCCTTACCCTTCAGGCACAAAAAAACCGCCTCAACAGAGACGGTTTGAATTTTGGTTGCGGGGGCAGGATTTGAACCTGCGACCTTCAGGTTATGAGCCTGACGAGCTACCGGGCTGCTCCACCCCGCGATAAAAATTAAACCCCCAACCGAATGCGAACATATCGAATTGGGGGGCTTTTGACAGGATCAGTTCCATGCAGCCGGAAGACCTGGCAGCGA
>JAGWAQ010000079.1 GCA_021296375.1 Alphaproteobacteria bacterium | reverse complement strand
TCATCTCGACTCGAACAAGCGATGAAGCGATTGGATGAGGTGGTGGCCCGTCTGGAAGCGGTTCCATCTGTTGGCGGGGGTTCATCTGCCCCGGCCCCTGAAGTCAAAGCTGAAATCGCTGAAATCCGGTCGCTTGTTGCCCAGGCCATGACCGCCCATGACGCCAGTTCAAAAGGACAGGGCGCATGAGCAGCAGTAACGTCACCTTCACCATCAACGGCATGGATTACCCCATGGCTTGCGCGCCGGGGGAAGAGCAAAAGGTCGAAGCCCTGGGCGCCCGTATTGATGAAGTCGCGCGCCAAGTCGCCGCCGCCAGCGGCGCGATCGGGGAGTCGCGATTGCTGGTCATGGCGGCATTGATCCTGACTGATCAGATGAACGACCTTGAAGACCAGCTGAAGGCCAAAGGGGAAGCGGCGCCCGCAACGCCTCCTGCAACGCCCCCCGTAACCTCCTCCGTAACTTCTGAAGCGGCGGTTTCAGGTGTTGATGAAGACGCGCTTGCTGATATAATCGAAGGGCTGACCGCTCGTCTTGAAAAACTTGCATCTGACGCCGGTTGAGCCTACATCATTCCTACCGTAGCTGGGATGCGCGCCAGGTGAGCAGATCTCTGGGGCCATAAGACTCTTCTTGGGAGTTGCCGCTGCCGGAGCCGTGGTTCTGGTATTGTGACGCCCACCTGCTTTCGCAGGCCACAGAAGATTGTCAATACCAGCGGCATTCTGGCTACGCTTTATTGTTCTGATCCCGTTTGTGCCGAAAGAGTTGTTGATGACCAGCCGTGACCCCGCCGCCATGTCTTCTGATCTTGCCCTGTCTTCTGATCTAGATGATCAGAAAGCCGAATTGCGCAAGGTTCAGACCGCCATTCGCAAGGCGGCATCGGTTGATGCCGGGGCGGTGGCGGCGGCCATGGCGGATTGCGCCGCTGATATTCGCATCGCTTTTGGCCTTGCTGACGGGGATATTGTTGCCGGCTACTGGCCGATCAAAACCGAGCTTGATCCCCGTCCCCTGATGGCGGCGTTGACGGCTGGCGGGATGGCCGGTGCCTTGCCCGCCACCCCGACCCCGGGGGAGCCGCTTGTTTTCCACCGCTGGCAGGAGGGGGATGAGGTTATTGCCGGTCTTTACGGCACATCGGAACCGCGGTCGGATGCGCCGGTCTGCGCGCCAACACTGGTGCTGGTGCCGATGCTGGCTTTTGATGATGACGGTTTCCGCCTTGGTTATGGCGGCGGTTTTTATGACCGGTCCCTGGCGCAATTGCGTGACGCGGGCCATACGGTCCATGCCCTTGGCATTGCTTACGACAGCCAATGGGTCGCTGAAGTGCCGATCGGCCCTCATGATGCCCGGCTTGATGGTGTTCTGACGGGGTCGGGGTTGTTCCTGCCGCAGGAAGGCGGGGGCCACTGATGCGGATTTTGTTTCTGGGTGATGTCATGGGCCGTGCCGCCCGCAAGCTGGTGATGGACAACATCAATCCCCTGCGTGATGAGCTGTCGGCCGATTTCATCATCGTCAATGTTGAAAATTCCGCAGGGGGGTTCGGCGTCACGCCGGAGATCGCGGACCAGTTTCTTGCGGCTGGCGCTGATGTGATGACCACCGGCAATCACGTCTGGGACAAGCGCGAGATCGTCAATTACATCATGAAACAGCCGCTTCTGTTGCGCCCTTATAATATGGTCGAGGCCACGCCAGGCGAAGGCTATGTCATTGTCACCAATGGTGACGGCAAGCGGCTGGCGGTGATGAATGTCATCTGCAATTTGTTCATGGCGGAGAACGAGCCGGTGTTCCCTGCGCTTGACCGGCTTCTGGACAAGATCCAGCTGGGGCGTGACGCCGACGCCATTTTCCTGGATGTTCATGGCGAGGCGACGTCGGAGAAAACCGCTGTCGGTTTCGCGGCGGATGGCAAATGTTCCGCTGTCGTCGGCACCCATACCCATATCCCCACCGCTGACCACCGCATCTTGCCGGGCGGCACCGCCTATCAAACCGACGCCGGCATGTGCGGGGATTATATTTCAATTATCGGGATGCAGCCTGAAGCGGCGCTGGGGCGGTTCAAGGGCAAGCCCGCAGGAAGGCTCGAGGTCGCCAAAGGTGAGGCGTCGCTATGCGGGGTGATTATCGACACCGATGACGCCACCGGCCTTGCGACCGCCATCACGCCTTTCCGTCGAGGCGGCGCCTTGTCCTCGACCTAGTTTTTCGCCCTTCACAAAAATAACCTAACGCGGTTGTTTCATGGCGCCTCTTTCTGCTAGTTTGAAGCAACACGGCATGACGAACAGGACAAGACCATGGCAGGCCATTCCAAATTTAAAAACATCATGCACCGCAAAGGTGCCCAGGACGCGAAACGCGCCAAGAAATTTACCCGTTTGATCAAGGAACTTGCGGTCGCCGCGCGCGGCGGCACCGACCCTGACGCCAACCCCCGGTTGCGGACCGCGCTGTCGGCGGCACGGGCGGCCAATATGCCGAAAGACAACATCGAACGGATCCTGAAAAAAGCCGAAGGCGGCGATGGCGACAACTATGATGAAATCCGCTACGAAGGCTATGGCCCGGGTGGCGTTGCCCTGATCGTCGAAGCGCTGACGGATAACCGCAATCGCACGGCATCAGAAGTCCGCGCCACCTTCAGCAAATATGGCGGCAATCTTGGCGAAACCGGCAGCGTCAGCTTTATGTTTGATCGCGTTGGCCAGATTATCTACCCCGCCGATGCCGCTGATGCTGACGCCATGTTCGAAGCCGCGCTTGAAGCCGGGGCCGATAATGCCGAGAGCGATGATCAGCAGCATGAGATTCTCACCGGTATTGAAGATTTCAACACCGTCCGTGACAGCCTTGAAGGCCAGTTCGGCGCGCCTGAAGAAGCCGGGCTGACCTGGAAGCCGCAGAACGACACGCCGGTGAATGAAGATCAGGCGGCCACCCTGATGAAGCTGCTTAACGCGCTGGATGATCTGGATGATGTTCAGAGCGTGGCATCGAATTTCGATATTGATGATGAGATTATGGCCAAGCTGGCGGGATAATCTGGCCATCATCTTGGCAGAACTTCAGCCTGACCACCCGTGATGAGAGGTGTGCGTGAAGATTTTCGGAATTGATCCAGGCCTTCGGAGCACCGGTTGGGGCGTGATTAACATCGACGGCCACGCCTTGTCCTGGCGCGGGGATGGCATGATTCGCCCTGACGTCTCGGCCCCCGATGAAGATCGCCTGCATCAAATCACCACTGAAATGACCGCAGTTCTTGAAACCCATCAACCTGACCTGGTGGGGATTGAGGAAATTTTTGTCGCCAAAAACCCGTCTTCGGCGTTGCGCCTGGGGATGGCGCGCGGCGCGGCCTTGGTGGCGGTGGCGGCTTATGGATGCCCGGTTCAGGTGATCTCAGCCCGCCGCGTCAAGCAGAATGTCACCGGCTCCGGCCGCGCTGATAAAAACCAGATCACGGCGATGGTCAGTCGTCTTCTCGGCGTCACCCCGAAAGGCGTGGACAGTGCCGACGCGCTGGCGATTGCGATCGCCACGATGAATGATGCTCCTGTTGAAAACACCACGGCAGGGGCGCGCACCAATGATCCTCTTGCCGATCAACCATCAGGTCTTGATGCCGCAATTCAGCGGGCCCTGGCCAAGGAGAACGCCTCATGATCGCCACCCTGACCGGCACTCTCGTGGATATCGGGACCCATGACGCCATCATCCGCGTCAATGGCGTCGGCTATCGGTTTCAGGCCTCCAGCCGTTGCCTTGGGCGAATGGGCGGCGAAGGCGCTGAGGTCACGGTGCTGATCGACACCCAAATCAAGGATGACCGCATTATCTTGACGGGGTTTTCCGACCGTCACGTGCAGGATACCTACAGCCTGCTGCAGACGGTTCAGGGCGTCGGGGTCAAGGCGGCGTTGTCGATCCTGTCGGCGTTAAGCCCTGATGATGTCGTGCTGGCGATTTCCGCTGGCGACAAGGCGATGATCACCCGCGCTGACGGGGTTGGCCCGAAACTGGCGCAACGGGTGATCAATGAACTGGCCGATAAAGTCGCGAGCTTCACCCTTGGCAGTGGCGCGACCGCAGCGGCGGAAAGCCAGGCCCCGACCCAGCTTGGCTCAGCGATCAACGACACCGTCTCGGCGCTGGTTAATCTTGGCTATGGCCGCGCTGAAGCGCATTCGGCGGCGGTGCGGATCGCGGCGGAAACGAATGCGGATTCCGTCGAAGCGCTGTTGCCTCAAGCCCATAAGGAACTTGGCCGATGACCGATGATCGTCTTGTCAGCCCACAACCGCAAGCTGGTCATGATGACAGTTTGCGCCCCTCCAGCCTGGCGGATTTCATAGGGCAAGGGCAGGGGCTGGGCAATCTCTCGACCTTTATCAAAGCGGCTCGTGATCGCGGTGATGCCATGGATCATTCGCTGCTGCATGGCCCCCCGGGGCTTGGCAAGACGACCCTTGCGCAGATTGTTTCCCATGAACTTGGTGTTGGTTTTCGCGCCACGTCAGGGCCGGTGATCGCCAGGGCAGGGGATTTGGCGGCATTGCTGACCAATCTTCAGCCGCGTGATGTTTTGTTCATTGACGAAATACATCGCCTTAATCCTGCCGTAGAAGAAGTGTTATATCCAGCCATGGAAGATTTTCAGCTGGATCTCATTATTGGCGAAGGGCCATCGGCGCGGTCGGTGCGGATTGACCTGCCGCCTTTTACCCTGGTTGGCGCGACCACCCGTTCGGGGCTGTTGACGACGCCGTTGCGGGATCGTTTTGGCATCCAGATGCGGATGCAGTTCTACACCCATGACGAGTTGAAAATCATCATGCTTCGACTGGCGGGCAAACTGGGCATGATGCTGAGTGATGATGGCGCGGCGGAAGTCGCGCGCCGGTCCCGCGGCACCCCGCGTGTGGCGGGGCGCCTGTTGCGGCGGGTGCGGGATATCGCCTCCGTGGCGGGCTATGCGGAAGTGACCGCCGAAGCGGCTGATGCCGCGCTCCATCAACTGGGGGTGGATGGCATGGGGCTTGACGCCATGGACCGCCGCTACCTGACCAGCCTGGCGCAGCATTATGGCGGCGGCCCCGTGGGGGTGGAAACCCTGGCGGCGGTGCTGGCGGAACAGCGCGATGTGCTGGAAGAGGTGATCGAACCTTACCTGATGCAAACGGGATTAATGATGCGAACCCCGAGAGGGCGGTGCCTGTCGCGCGCTGGATGGGATTACATTGGCTTGACGCCGCCGAAAGGCGCGCAACTGGATTTGCTGGCAGATCAGGGGGGTGATGATGAGGCCTGATGAAAACGCGATCAACGCGGTGATGAACGGCTGGCTTGATGGCGCCGACCATATCTACCCCATGACGGTGCAATTCGAAGACACTGATGCCATCGGCATTGTTTATCATTCGAATTACATCAATTACGCCGAACGCGCCCGCACGGCCTTGTTGCGCTGTATCGATGTCGATATGCAGGGGCTGATCGAACGTGACGAAGGCATCATCATCCGCAAGATCGGGGTTGAGTATAAATCCCCGTCCTATATCGGCGAGCGGCTGATGGTGACCTCAACCAATTTCAACCTTGGCAAAGCAACCTTGAACATGACCCAGATCGTCAGCGATGATGACGGCAAGGTGCGCGCCATTCTTGACGTTCAGGGGGCATTTGTGTCCTCTGGTCGTCCCATCCGTATCCCTGCTGATGTCCGCGAAAAAATGGAAGCGGCCATGGCAACCACTGCAACCGCGTCTTAACACCACTTAAAGGAATTGAGTAATGCAGGACACTCTTGAAACATCACTTACCGTGACCAGCCACGATCTGAGCATCTGGGGGCTGTTCCTTGCCGCGGATATCGTTGTCAAAGCCGTGATGCTGATGCTGATCCTGGCGTCGATCTGGTCATGGGCGATTTTTTTTGAAAAGCTTCGTTACATCGGCCGGGAATATCGCCTGGCTGATGATTTTGAAGATGAGTTTTGGTCCGGCGGGGCGCTTGATCGTCTTTATGACCAGCTCGGGGCTGACCCTGATGGCACGATGCCGCGGGTGTTTTCTGCGGCGATGCGCGAATGGCGGCGGGCGACGTCACGCGGGGTGGGGTCAAAAGAGTCGATCCATTCCCTGAGCCAGCGGATCGAACGCACCATGTCCGTGACGATTTCGCGTGAACTTTCAGCGGTGGAAAAGGGCATGACTTTTCTGGCATCGGTGGGGGCTGTAGCGCAAGATGTGGGGCTGTTTGGCACGGTCTGGGGGATCATGAATTCCTTCCAGTCGATCGCCCAATCCAAGAACACCTCGCTTGCGGTGGTCGCCCCGGGGATCGCCGAAGCTCTGTTCGCCACCGCCCTTGGTCTTGCCGCGGCGATCCCCGCCGTTGTCGCCTACAACCGGTTTTCAAGCCAGATCGAAGGCCTTGCCTCACGTCTTGAAACCTTCAGCGGTGAGTTCAGCACCATCCTGAGCCGCCAGCTCGACGAAAGGTAAGTTTCATGGGAGTGCAACTCGGACAATCAGGCTCACGTCGCGGTCGCCGCAAGCATCGCCCCATGGGGGAGATCAACGTCACGCCTTTTGTTGATGTCATGCTGGTGCTGCTGATCGTTTTTATGGTCACCGCCCCGTTGTTGACGGTAGGGGTGCCTGTTGATCTGCCGAAAACCAAAGCCTCGCAAATCTCCGATGATCAGACGCCGATGGTGATCACGATCAAGGATGACGGCTCGATCGCCCTGCAAAACCGTATCATCGAACCCGAAGAACTGCTGCCGCGCCTTGAGGCCGTTTCCCGCGCCAAGCCCGACACCCGCATTTTTGTGCGAGGGGATAAAAACGTCCCCTATGGTGAGGTGATCGGCATCATGGGGAAGGTTCAGTCGGCAGGGTTCAGCCGCGTCGCGCTTATCACTAAACTGCCCGAAGACCAGTAAACCCATGGTTCGTGTGCCGGCAATCATCAAATCTGTGGTGTTCCACGTGGCTATTGTCGCGGGGTTTGTCGTGACCATGCCTTACCTGTCGCGGGACATCGCGCCGGAACAACCGGTGCTGACCGTCGATATTGTCAACACCGTGGATGAAACCAATCTTGATGAAGGGGTCGAGGCGAAAGCCAAACCGAAACCCCAACCGGTCAAGGAAGTTGAGGCGGAGGAAAAGCCAACCCCGCCGCCACCGGCCCCGCCGCCGCCCGCCCCCGCGCCCGCGCCGGAACCTCCTGCGCCGGAACCCCCCGCGCCAGAGGAAGTCAAGGTTGCGGACGCCGTGCCGGTGCCGTCGGAGAAACCGAAAGCGGCCCCAAATCCGCCAAAAGCCAAGCCTGCGCCGACCAAGC
>JAGWAQ010000078.1 GCA_021296375.1 Alphaproteobacteria bacterium | reverse complement strand
CAAGGGGCGCTTGCGGGCGGAGGGGCCGCTGATGACAGACCAATACCGCCATGTCCGCCAAAGCGGGTTTGATGAAGTTGCGATCAGCCATGAGCTTGCGCAACGGATGCCGGAATCCCATTGGCTTGATGTCATCAACCTGCCCCTGCCGGACTATCAGAACCGTCTTATTCAATACGGTCAGGAAGCCATGCCAAAAGCATAGTGAGTATGGATAGCTCGCCACAAGAGGCTTGCGAAAAAAAGCAGATTTGATAGATTATTCGCCGAATTTACGGAATTTTTGTTATGTCTGTTTTTGTTCGTTTTGCTTTTATGATTGGAATTTTGCTGGCGGTTATTGCCCCTGTGCAAGCAGGGATGACCGTTGGTGTCTTGACGTCCAATCCTGTTCGCGGGGTCGGCACTGAAGAAAATTTTGCCATCGGGATTGATGAACTGACCGCCGATAGCCTGACGGAAAGCCGGATGCTTGACCTTGGGCTTGATCTTTCAAATTTCAATTCGCCGCTGCTGGATTATGAACTCAGTTACCTGCGTTCCATTCTTTCCAGCAACGCCACCACCGTTGCGGACTGGCAATCGGATATTGGCAACAAAGGCTCGCAAGAGGCCGCGCAATGGAAATTGGAACGGATTTCCGATGAAACCGACAACAGCACGGAATTAACCCATGCCATGATCGACGCGGCGGTGGGCGCGCCCTACAGCAGCAGCGCCATTATCTCCGCCCGTGGCGAAGACCTCTCAACGCTCCAGACTTTTTGGTCCACGGCGTCATTTGACACGTCGTCTCCATCGTCGATCAAAACCTTCATCGCCACCAGTGTTTTGCTCTCCAATACGGTGTTTGCCAGTTCCGCTGAAGGTGACGCCTATGTCGCCAATGCCGATAGCGCCAATTACAGCGTCGCGAATTTCAGCGCCTGTTACGCCAGCACGGACAGCATCAGCGGCGGGGCCAACACCTGCTCCATCACCTCAAGCCAGTGGACGGCGTTTGACGCGCTCCATACTGCGGTCACGGACAATTCCACCACCAATATCACAAAAGCCAATCTTGACGCGGTGTTCGGGGCCGACAATTCAAGCTAGACGATTGACCTGACGGTTGATTCCAGCCTCGAGTACACCCAGAACTGCATCACCGGCATCAGCGCCAACACCTGGAGCAACATGAAAACCTGCGTCACCTCGGCGACGCAAAAAGCCTCGGCGAAATGGAAAGTCTATCAGATCTCGCTCGGCACGGATAACGCCACCCACCCCCTGACGGACCTGACCGAATCGCTGTATGATCGCGCCGTGAGCGATAATGGCTCGAGCTTCCTGCAGGATGTGCTGGACGCCAAGCCAAGCTACAGCATCACCAACATGCGCAATCAATTGTCGGGGTATTTCTCGTCCAAATCCATCACCGACCAATCGTCGGATGATGCCTTCAAGCTTTTCCCCGTCAAGAAGGTCGGCTTCAGGGATACGCTGACCTCTTATAACGCCTGGGTCAATAATTCCGGTTTCTCCGTCGCCACGGTCGACAATTCATCAGAAGACATTGTGCGGGTATGGGAAGCTTGCCGCCGGTCCTATGACACCACTTCAGGGGGGTCCGGCAGTTGCACCCCGAGCTATTCGACCTGGGCGGCGCGGGCGGCGGTGCAAGCGGCGGCGGATATTATCCAGGTGCGGTATAATGATTTTTCAGGGCCGCGCATGTATTTTGAAACCTTGATGGGGATCACGGTGAACCTGCAGAATATCGCCACCGCCTATTTAACGGAGTTCCGCTGGAATGACCATACCGACGGCACCCAGCGGCAAGGCCGCATCGGCTGGATGAGCTCCGATGGTCATTACGGATTCCTTAACCAGGATGGCATCAATGTTGCCAAATCGCCCCCTATTGGCGGGCTTGTTGAAAAACTCTAACCACCTGAGGTGTTGCCATGACACGACTGTCGACATTTTTTCTTTCCGCCGCCCTGATGACCATGGGGGCCAATGCCGCCATGGCGGCGTCGCCATCATCGGTCAATTGCTCGGCGCTTGGGGTCACCATCACCTTTGATGCCGCCGTCACGGGCAGCGCGGCGGATGCCACCAAAGTTGGGATTGGCAGCTCATCATCAGGCCCGTTCATGGCCCTGTCCTCCAGCAGTACGGTTGAAGTCGAAAGCGGCACAACCCTGACCATTCTGTTGACGGAAGACGATGTCATCACCCATGAAAGCGTGCTGACGGGGTCTTGTTATGTTCAGGTGCAATCCGGCTTCACCAGCGAAGTGACGGCAAGCTCATCCCACAGCGGGTGATCAGACTTTGCCCATCAGATAACCGGTGATGATCGCCAGCCCCCATGATGCGCTCATGGCGAGGAAGGCGAAGATAAAGCCGCGTTTGGTGACGTCAGGCGACAGCAGAAGACTGACAAGCCACATCCCCAGCAGGGGGGTGAGGCCGGTGAAAATTATCCCGAACAGCAGAACCGCCATCATCACCGCCGCGAAGCCAAGGGTGAAGGCCAGCTCGATCTCGATAAAAAACATGCTGATGATGCCGCAAAACAAATAGCTTGCCATCACCAGCGCCGGGCCGGTGCGCCCTGGCTCATCCCAGTTTTTCAACGCCTTGATGTTCATGACAAATCCATAGGCGTGGGCAAGGGCAGGGATCAGCAGCACTCCGAACACCAGCAGCACGATATACTCACCACCAAAATTATGCATCATCAAGGGAATGGCGGCGGCAATCGCCACCACCCAGCTCCATTTGATCCAGCGCCAGTAATGCGACGGGTTGGTGCGATCAAGGAAATAGGACAACATGGGATACCTCTCCGGGTGGTTTTGTTCAGACTTGGTTTGAAGCCGGTTAACGGATCGTATACCCTTCTCCTGAACTTTGAAAGGTGATGTCATGGCAAAGGTGTTGGCGCCGCATGCGCAAAAAGACCTCGGTGATCTGCTTGTTGTGTCGATCGAGCAGGCGGTGGCGGCCCCCTATGCTTCGGGCAAGCTGGCGGATGCCGGCGCGCGGGTCATCAAGGTGGAACGCCCCGAAGGGGATTTCGCCCGTGGTTATGACGCCGATGGCAAGGGGTTCAGCTCCTATTTCCTGTGGCTTAATCGCGGCATGATTTGAAAAACCCCCATGACCAGAAATTGGCCCGCAACATGCTGGCGAAAGCCGATGTTTTTATCCAGAACCTCATGCCGGGGGCGATCCAGCGGCTGGGGCTGGATATGGCGGCATTGCGGGCCGACAACCCCCGGCTCATCACCTGCTCCATCAGCGGCTATGGCAATGACGGGGAATTCAGCCAGATGAAAGCCTATGACCTGCTGATCCAGGCGGAAACAGGGCTGTCCTCGATCACCGGCGGGCCGATGGAACCCGGCCGTGTGGGGGTGTCGATCTGTGATATCGCCGCGGGGATGACCGCGTTTCAAGCCATTTTGCAGGCGCTTTATGCCCGCCAGAACTGCGGGCAGGGGCGGCATATCGACGTGTCGCTGTTCTCTGCCCTCGCGGACTGGATGAATGTGCCTTATGTCCAGCGGCATTATGGCGGCAAGGATATCGGCCGCCCCGGCCTGCACCACCCCACAATCGCGCCTTATGGCGTCTACCCTTGCCGTGATGGCGGGCTGATCCTGCTGTCGATCCAGAATGAACGGGAATGGGCTGACCTGGCGGAAAAAGTCCTGATGCGCCCTGACATGATCACCAGTGATGGTTTTGCCACAAACATCAAGAGAGTCGCCAACCGCGAGGCGCTGAACAGCATCATGCATGAGGTGTTTGGCAAGATCGATCGCGATGACATGGCGAAACGGTTGCATCAGGCGGGAATTGCCTGTGGACGGCTCAATTCCATTGATGACCTGATCGACCACCCCCAGACGCAATACATCACCACCATGACTTCAGGTGGGGAGGTTAAGATGATCGCCCCCGGTGCCCTGTTTGACGGCGCGCCGATGGTGGCGGGACATGTGCCTGATCTCGGGCAACATACCAGCGCCTTGCGCAAAGAGTTCTCATAAGGAAATTATTAATAAGAAACTTTTAATTTATGACAAAAAAGAGTATGTCTAAATATTTGATTTATTGAAATGTTCCGGTTAAGTTTTTGAAGCATTCTGTTAAATTTTCGATC
The DNA here is from genome assembly GCA_021296375.1 of Alphaproteobacteria bacterium. GTDB lineage: Bacteria > Pseudomonadota > Alphaproteobacteria > Puniceispirillales > UBA1172 > JAGWAQ01. The sequence continues at coordinate 6,395 of JAGWAQ010000078.1, read as the reverse complement.
CTTGCCCTTTGGGGCTTGCTGTTGTCCAGCCCTGTGATGGCGCAGTCCGCCAGTACCGCGGAACGCGTTCAGCGGATTGATGCGCTGTACCAGCAGGTGTTCGCTGACCCGTCGAATGTTGAGCTGAACATTACCCTCGTGCGTGAGCAGATCGCGGCAGGGGATTTGAAAGGCGCATCAGGCACGCTTGAACGTCTTCTGATCATTGTACCGAAGAACCGCACCGCGCAGTTTTTGATGGCGCGGGTGAAATCCTCGACGGAGAATTATCAGGAGGCGCGGTATTTCCTGATGGAAGTGCTGAACGCCGAAGACACCACCCCGGAATTGCGCGCCAATAGTGAAGAGTTTCTCAAAGAGCTTGATGACCTGACCGACGGGTTTTCCTGGAACGCGTCCCTCGGGGTTAACGCCGGGTTCAGCCGCAACCCTGACGCCAAACCAGACAACCCGTCCTACAGCCTGCTGGCCCCCACCGTGCCGATTGACGTTAAGGGCGGCAGCGAAGAATACGCCGGCATGTCTCTTTCAGGGCAATTTGAATACCGCCTCAACACCTATGAAAAGCGTATTCTGCGCGCCAATCTTTCCCACCAGCGGCGCGATTTCCTGACCTATGACAAGGCTGATTATGAAACCTATGGCGGCCAGTTCCAGCTTTTGAACAGTGATGAAACGCCGTTCCTGGGCGCGCTTAACGTGACGCGCATCCGGGTTCGTGATTATGATTTCATGGATCAGGTCGGCGTCTCGGCTCAACAAAGCGTCATGCTCGGGTCGCGCTATCGCCTTGATGGCACGGGCAGCGTCAATCGCCATGTCAACCGCTACAGCCCGCATTTCAAGGGCAATGAAGGCAAGACCGGATTTCAGGCGAAAGCCGGTGTCGGGGTGAATGTCGGGCTGGCGGGGTTCGCCGTTCGCCTCGGCGCGGATTATGAACGCAAGGACGCCAATATCACCACCAATTCCTATCACCAGTCGAGCTTGAGTGTGGCGACAACAATCCCTGTCGGGGCTGTTAATGTCGGGGCCAACCTGAAGATGGCGCGCAAACGTGTCGATACGCCGGATATGATCTATTCAGCCCTGCGCCGCAATGACACCACCACCACCCTGGCCTTGAACGCCATGCTGCCGGTCGAATTTCTCAGCACCAGTTTTGACGATAAACTTCAGATCAGCCTGAGCGGGAATATCAGCAAGACCGAGTCCAATGTCAGCAAGTTTGACACCACCAAAGGTGAGGTCACGTTGAACTTCACTTACAGCTTTGGGGACAAATGATGCGCAGTCTATTGAGTTATGTCACCGTTATTTCGTTCGTGCTGGGGCAGTTTTCCGCCACGGCTTCGGTCGGTTATGCCCAGAACCTGCGCGCCCAGAGCGGCATTGTTGCGGCCTTGTCAGGGCCGGTGCGGGTGATCAGCGCGAATGTCGGCACGGTCGCCAGAACCGGCCAGAAAATCTTCCTCAATGATATTGTCGAAACCGGCAACACCGGCAAGTTGCAGATCATGTTGATGGACCGCACCACCATGACCATCGGCCCCAACACCAGCATCGTTATTGATGAATTTATCTATGACCCCGGCGTCGAACGCTCGCTCACCGCAACGGTGCTTAAAGGCACGTTCAAGCTGGCGTCGCCATCGCTCAACATGAAGAAACAGCAATCGCGCAAGATCAACCTGCCGAACGCGGTTGTCTCCATCCGAGGCACGGAATTGATCGGCTCTGTCGGGGTCGACAGCCAGAATGTCGTGCTGCTGAATGGCGCGATTTCTGTTGCTAATGATGGCATCAGCCAGGATATCGATCGCCCCAATTTCGGCGTCAGCATCAGCAATACCGGTGAGATTTCAGCCCCGACGTTTTTCTCGAGCGAAGACATGGGCACCTTGCTTGACCAGCTGGAAAATGCCCCTGCGCAAGGCGGCACTGATCAAAACACCGAAGACAGCAGTGATGCGGCTGATGAAGATCAGGCCGATGAAGATCAGGCTAATGAAGATCAGGCGGATGAAGGTCAGGCCAATGAAGATCAGGCCAGTAATGATCAGGGCAATGATGAGCAAGCGCCAGCAGAAGATTCCCCGGCTGAATCCGGTGAGCTGAACCAGGCCGAAGCTTCCGCCACTGAAGGCGAGGCCCCGTCGCCATTGACGGCCCCGGCCTTTACCGAAGAGCAGGGGGAGCCGCCAAGCGAAGCTGAAGTCGTGGCGGCGGCGGAAGCCATTGCCGATGGCACGGCGGATGTCAATGATCTCCAGACCCTCGCCCGTTCAGGCCCTGAGAGCATCTCTGCTGTTGCGTCTATTCTCGGGGTTGAGATCGATGAAGAAACCGGTGAGATTACCGGCAATCCTGAACAGGTGCTGGGCTCAAGCTTTGCCGCAATTGCCGCGCGTGAAGGCGGGCTGGAAGGCGGGCTGGAAGGCTCACCTCTGGCAATTCCCGGGGCTGAAGTAACCGTTACGGAAACCGGTGAAGTCGTCATCAGCGGCTTTAATGGTGAGCTGCTGTCGGCCGATGATTTCCGCCTTGGTGGCGATGTTACAGAAGGGTTTGCGCCCGAAGGATTTACGCCCGAGAGTTTTGCGCCTGAAACACTCCAGGCCTTTAACGAATCCGGTTTTGGCGGCACCACCTTCGGGTCATTCAATCAGGCGGAATTTGAGCGGAATTTTGAAGCCAGCTTTGAATCAAGTTTTGAATCAAGTTTTGAAACCAGTTTTGAAATGAACTTTGAGAGCAGTTTCGATGGCGATTTTGAAAATTCCTTTTCGACGACATTTGATGAGGATTTCAACGCCAGCTTTGAAAGCGTGTCGTTTGACCCCAGGGCGTTTGAGAGTCTTATCGAACTCACCACCTTTGAAGGGGATGACGGGTTGTTCTTCTTTGATGAGGCGATGTTTGAACCCGAACAATACGAAGCCCCTGTCGTATTTGTTGATGATGTCAGCTATGACGCCGGTGAAAGTCTCGATGACCTCGTCACCGACGCGCTGGAAGAGGTGATCGACACTTTCTCGACCGATGTTGATGTGATTTTCCCTGATCACACTTTTATGCCGGATTCCAACAGATACCGGTCATGGAACGGGTCGGAATGGGCGACCATTTCCCAGAATTTCAGTTCAGGCAGTGTCAGCTTTGCCCATAATAACGCCGAAGCAACCTATGTTTCCGGCGGCTCATGCCTGGATTGCAGGGCTGTTGTTTCCAGCATCGTGACGATTGATTTCAGCGCGATGGAGTATCAGTTCACCGGTGAGGGCACGTTCTACAAGCCCGGGTATAACCCTGTTTCCATCAGCGAAACGACGCCGAATATTGATCTCAATTACTGGGAGTTGTCGTCAGGCTCGATGTATCGCCTGCCCAATGAACGCGAACTTGAATCGACCTTTGATGACGCGACGGTTCATACCTTAACCCAGGTCGATAACCCCGGCTCGACCATCGACGCTACCATTGACCTTGATTTCCTTTACGACAGCCAGCTTGAAGATAACAACAATGTGTCCTCAGACCTCGGGGTGATTGGTTACATGGAAGTCGAATACACTGAAACCGGCGGCTCTGAAGTCACGTTGCGGACAGCCGAAGAGGCGATGGTCCCGCAGCACGATTAGGCCAATTCGGCGTAAGCGCAGGCAATTTTTGCCGCCAGCCGGGCGTTATTGACAACCAGGGCCATGTTGGTGGCGAGGCTTCGGCCATCGGTCATGCGGCGAATGTGATCCAGCAAAAACGGCGTCACCGCTTTGCCGGTAATCCCCTCGTCATCCGCCGCCTTGAGCGCGGCGTCGATAAAGCCGTTGATGTCATCAGCAGGGATTTCATGTTCGGCAGGAACAGGGTTTGCCACCAGCACCCCGCCGTCAAGTCGGGATTGCCATTTCATCGCCATGATGCGGGCAATCTGCGCCGGGGTATCAACACGGTCATCGAGCTGATGCCCCGATTGCCGTGACCAGAAGGCCGGCATGTCATTGGTTTGATAGCCGATCACCGGCACACCTGATGTTTCCAGAACCTCCAGCGTCAAGGCAATGTCGAGAATAGCCTTGGGGCCAGCGGAAACGACCGCGACACTGGTTTGCGCCAGTTCCGGCAGGTCAGCGGAAATGTCCAGGCTGTTCTCAGCCCCGCGATGAACGCCGCCAATCCCGCCGGTTGCAAAAACACGAATACCGGCTTTTTCGGCCAGGATCATGGTGGCGGCTACGGTGGTGGCGCCATCCCCGCCAAGGGCCAGGATCTGCGGCAGGTCACGACGGCTCAGCTTGCGGATGTTTCCGCCCGCGGCGGCAAGTCGCATCAAGCTGTCCTCATCAAGCCCAATCTGCACTTCGCCGCCAATCACCGCGATGGTGGCAGGGGTGGCGCCTTCCTCGCGGACGGTATCCTCAAGCTGGCGCGCAACAGCAAGGTTTTCAGGATAGGGCAGGCCATGACTGATGATGGTGGATTCCAGCGCCACGACGGGCCGGCCCGCATCCAGAGCGACGTTCACTTCAGCGTTAAAATTCAGTTTCATGATCGGGGTCCTGTCAGCGTTGACCAAGATATATCAGGATGAACAGCCCCTGAACAGGCCAGGGTCCGGGCCGCCGCGCGGGCGGCGATTTCGCCGCAGTTGATGACGTCATGACCACGGGCGATGCCGGCGATGAACCCCGCCATGAGCGCATCTCCGGCGCCGGTAACGCTGGTGATGGCCGCAGGCGTTTCCGCCGGGTGATGGTGGAGCGTGCCTTCGGTGCTGACGATAAAGCCGTTTGCGCCAAGCGACAGAATGACCTGGCCAATGCCGTGATCATGCAATCCCGCGATCACGTCTTCAGGTGAAGCGGATGAGCCTGAATTGATGAGGGCGCTGGCCTCAAGCTGGTTGCATTTGATGAGATCGATCTTCTTAAGGTGAGGGCGAAGCCGAGGGCATTTGAAGGCGGAAACAGCCTCTGCCGCCAGCAGGGGCGGTGTTGCCGCCGCCTCCGCTATCGCCACAATGGCATCAATGGTGGCGGGGGCAAGGTTGCTGTCCAGCACCACAAGATCAGCTTTCTGGATAGGGTTTGCCCGCGCCGTGATGAGCGCTGGCGTCAAGCCGTCGATCAAATTGATCTGGTGGAGAGCCCGGGTCATGTCCCCTGAAGGATCATGCCAGCTGAGGTAACGGTCACATTCGCCCGTGAACCGCGGGGAGGCTGAATAATCCACCCCGGCTTCGGCAAGATGGCTTGTGATCATGGCGCTGAACGCATCATCCCCAAGGGCCGTGATCAAGGTCGGCGCGCATCCCATGCGGCCAAGATTTTCCGCAATATTGCGCGCCACTCCGCCAGGCGAGGTGGTGATGCGCCCGGGGTGGGAATCCCGCTGAAGCAAATCAGCATGGGGCGCGGCCTGGGCCGAAATATCCATGGTTGCCGCGCCGATAATCGTGATCGAAAAGCCCAAGATTCCGCCTTGTTCGTGGTCAGGTGATGCCGTCAGGATAGGCAATGCGCCCCCTCACGGCAAGCAAGAGCTTACCTGAGTTTCGCCACAAGGTCTTGATGCACTTGTCGATAGCCCGGCGTCAGATGCGTGATGTGAGGGGCGGTGTGGCGATGCAGGGCAGGCAATTGGTGAAACGGCACCGCTGGCAGGCTGTGGTGTTCGGCATGAAAAGGCATGTTCCAAGCCAGCAAGCGGATCGGCAAGCCCGTCAAGGTGGTGCGGGAATTCGCCAGCATGTTGGGGCCAAAGCCGCAGCCGCCGTGTTCCGCCATCAGATAAGCGCGCAAAAACGGCTGGCCGAGCAGGGCAGGGATCACCCATATATAGAGAAACGCCCATGAATGAAGCGCAAGGCTGATTAAAATCACCCCGCCATAAATCGCCAGCATGACAAGCGCTTCCCGCCGAATGCCTTGTCGTTGCGACGTCGCGATGAAGCCATCCGTGTTGACCCCGGCGGCGTTGCGGAACAATGCCTTGAGCTGACTTGCCCAGACCATCACGCCGGTCAGATGCCAGAGGTAGCCGCGCCATGTCGTGGGTTTCGGGGAGGCCAGTTCAGGGTCGCGCTCGGGGTCCTGGGTGTGCTGGTGATGGGCCATGTGAAAATAGGTGAACCAGCGTGGCGGCAGAACAAGCAGCAGCCCCACCAGATGGGTGACGGCATGGTTGAGCCAACCCGTCCGGAACGCCGTCATATGACTGGCTTCATGCATGGCGGTGAACAGCAACACCAGCAGAACCCCGGTGATGGTGGCCATCGCAAGATAGGCCCACCCCGGCATCATCGCGGTAACGGTCGCCGCCAGCCCCAATAGCGCCAGAAGCACGGCAAGGCGGATCACCCCATGGGCATTGGTGCGCCTGGTGACGGCGGCCAA
>JAGWAQ010000077.1 GCA_021296375.1 Alphaproteobacteria bacterium | reverse complement strand
AACGCGATAGCGTGGTGTTGCCGGTATCAGGCTTGATCACCGCCCCCTGGAACCGCCAGCCCTCATTGGTCTTTTTGCCTTCGACCAACGCGACGGTTTCCGTAAAGCTGGCCAGATAAGCGCCGATCTGGCCACCGGCGCTGACGTCAACTGACGCGCCATCATAAACAACGACATCCTGCCCCCCTACAAGGTTAAGGTAAATCAGCGGCTTGCCGGTTTCCGTCACCCGCGCGATGGTGGCCATCATGCGGTCGTCGGTCTTGTCCTCAACATAGGGGGAGCCATTGCAGGAAATGAAGAACTCGGCGCCGCTTTCGTCAATGCATTCCACCACGTCCTGATGCCACATATCCTCGCAAATCGGCAGGCCAATAAGCGCCCCACGCAGCATCACAGGGCCAGACATCGCCCCGGGGGTGAAGTTGCGCGGTTCATCAAAAACGCTGGTCCCCGGCAAACGGACCTTGTCGCGGATCGCCGCCACGTCACCACCATCCAGCACAAAAACCGAATTGCGGATCACCTCACCGTCACGGCGCGGCGCCCCGACGATCACCGCCGGCCCGCCATCAGAAGTGGCTTCCGTCAATTGGGCAATGGCTTCGTCAATACGCGGCAAGATCCCCTCGACCTGCACCAGATCATCGATCTGATACCCCGACAGATAGGTTTCAGGTGCCAGCACAATATCCGCGCCCTGGGCGGCGGCCTTGTCCCGCGCCTCGATCAATTTCCGGGTGTTGCCCGCGATATCACCCACCGTGGGGTTGAGCTGGGCCAGTGCAAAAAGAAGAGTTGATGTCATGTCCCTTATTTATCCCTTTTGGCGGCAGAATTCAAAAGAAACTGACGATAAGCCGCGACATTTGACTTGAGCCTGACTTGCAAATTCGCCGTCGGCTATTTAGGAATAGATATACCCGTTTTAACAAAAGGAGAGGCACGATGCCCAAAGGTTACATTATTGGCATGATCACCGTGAATGATGCTGAGGCCTACAAGCCTTACATGGAAGGCACCACCCCTCTGGTGGTTGAATATGGCGGCACTTATCTTGTCCGTGGCGGCGAGAAAAACGTCGTTGAGGGCAGCGCCCCCTTTGAACGTATTGTCGTGATTGAGTTTGACAGCATCGAAACTGCCCAGAAATTTTACGATGATCCGCGTTACGTCGAGGTCCGCAAAATTCGGACCGAAAATTCCGACGGTTTTCTGGCACAGGTGGTCGGCTACGACATGCCCGCCTAAATCATTTTGACTCTAAGTCATTTTATCAGGACGGGGTCATTTTGATCAGGACGGGATCAGGAATTCCCGTCCTGTTTTCACCCGGCTTTGGCCATCATAGGAAATGATGTCCGCGGTGGCGTAGGTTTCCGACCATTTGTTCGGCAGGTATGACCCTGTCCCGATGATATCCACCGGCGTCCGGGCGAGCGCGAAGACGCGGCATTTCTCTGGCCCAAATCCGCTTGAGCAAACGATCTTGACGTTGGAAAAGCCCTCTTCATCCAGCTTTTCCCGCAATAACCAGGCGGCGGCGGCGGAAACCCCGGTGCCGATCAAATGCTTCAATTCATTATCAACACGATAGCCGCGGATGGCATCCGCCGCGTTGCGTTCCAGCACGGCGTAGGATTGCTGCACATCCAGCCCTTCCATGTAACGGCCGCCATGGGTATCGATCCGCAACGCAAGCGTGCCGGCTTTCGCCCGTTCAGGGAAAGCCCGCGCCACCGCCAACCCGTCGGTCACTTCACGGCCGAAATAATCCACCAGCACCGTGAGCGGCTCATCAGGGAAGGTTTCGTCATAGATTTGCGCGGCCTTAACGGTCGAGCCAGCGTAGCCGATCAGGGCATGGGGCATGGTGCCGCGGCCTTTGTCGGTGCCAAAATAATGGGCGGTGTGGTCAGTCGCGCAACCGACAAACCCCACGGCGTCATTCTGGGCTTTCGCGACATTTGACCCCACCGATGCGCCATAGGCCATCAGCTCCGCCATATCGGTACCGGCGCAATGGCGCGCATCCATGGCCAGAAAAGACACCCCCGGCAAGGCTGAACACATGGCGTTGGCGTTGTACGCCGCGACCGACGCGGACCCAATGCGCTGGAGGAAAATCGTTTCCAGATCAACAAGCGCTGACAGCGGACCGGTGATGTAAAGGATCGGCTCCCCGGCCCCGACCCAACTGCCTTCAGGGTGGCGCAGGTCAAGCGTGTAGCTGGTGTTGCGTGACGCCAGCATGGCCTCAAGCCATTCCACCGCCAGCCGCGGCGCCGACAAAACCGGCCGCCGCATAAACACCGCGTAAGTGACTTCGGCATCGCCATTGCGGGCGACGACAGCCTTCGTTCTAAGGAAGTAACTGTCGGTCAGTGCCGGTTGCTTTTCAGGGGAAGGCCCCGGAAAACCTGACGGCATCTTGGGGTTTTGATCGGTCATTGCGCTCGGCCCTTATGGCATCTTGTGGCGTCTGATGGCGGCGTTAATCAGCTCTAGCTGTCGCGACGCTTTTTCATCAGATCAGCGATCAGGAACGCCAGTTCCAGTGACTGGTTGGCGTTCAAACGCGGATCACAGAACGTATGATAACGGTCGGACAGGTCTTCTTCCGTCACTTCGCTGACATCACCGCCAACGCATTCCGTCACGTCGGCGCCGGTCATTTCAAAGTGAACACCGCCAGGGTAAGTGCCCGCCACGTCATGGGCGTCAAAGAAGCCGCGCACCTCTTCCATCACATCATCAACACGGCGGGTTTTGTAACCGGAAGACGCCTTGATGGTGTTGCCATGCATGGGGTCACAGCACCAGACGACGTGCCGCCCTTCGCTTTTGACTTTATTGAGCAATGGCGCCAGCCCTTCACGAACAGCGCCCGCGCCCATGCGGCTGATCAAGGTCAGCTTGCCGGGGATATTGTCAGGGTTCAGCACATCGATCAGGCGGATCAGCTCATCAGGGTCGAGGCTGGGGCCGCATTTCATCCCCACGGGGTTGGCAATACCGCGCATATATTCAACATGGGCGCCATCAAGCTGGCGGGTGCGATCACCGATCCACAGCATATGGGCGGAGGTGCTGAACAGGCTGCCTTCCGGCGTCAGGGTATCCTGCCGTGTCATGGCCTCTTCATAATTCAGCAGCAGCGCTTCATGGCTGGTGAACAAATCGGTTTCCCGCAGGGAGGCGCTGGTCTGGCTGGAGATGCCGCAAGCTTTCATGAAGTTCAGGCATTCATCGATACGGGCGGCAAGCTCCTCATAACGCGAGGACTGGTCCGACCCCTGAATGAAATTGAGTGTCCAGGCATGAACCTGCTCAAGATCAGCAAGACCGCCCGTTGCAAAAGCGCGGATCAGATTCAGGGTCGAGGACGACTGGTGGTAAACCTTGGTCAGGCGTTGCGGGTCAGGGATACGGGCTTCGGCGGTGAAATCAATACCGTTGACCATATCGCCGCGATAGGACGGCAGTTCGACGCCATCAATGGTTTCGGTGTCAGATGACCGCGGCTTGGCGAACTGCCCCGCCATCCGCGACACTTTAACAACCGGCAGGGAGGCGCCAAACGTCAGGGCAACCGCCATCTGCATCATGACCTTGAACGTGTCGCGAATATGATTGGCGGAAAATTCCGCAAAGCTCTCGGCACAATCACCACCTTGCAGCAGAAACGCCCGGCCCTCGGCAACTTCGCCAAGCTTGCTGCGCAGGGATTGCACTTCCCCCGCAAAGACAAGCGGCGGCAATTGCGAAATCTCGTTCAGCACCGCGTCCAGTTTGGCTTGATCAGGGTATGCAGGAACTTGAACAATCGGGCGTTCACGCCAGGATGATGATGACCAGCTCATAGGTCTAACCTCTTGTTAAAAATTTGCCTTAAAGGTTTATCAGGTTTTCTTTGGCTATGGCAAACACTTCATCACCATCGGCACCTGATCCTTATCGTGGGTTGCGACTTGCGCTTTAGCGCGGTGTCCGCATAGTGACAAATTCTTCCGCTGCCGTGGGGTGAATGCCGATGGTGGCGTCAAAATCGGCTTTCGTCGCCCCGGCCTTGATGGCAATGGCGATCCCCTGAATAATTTCCGGCGCATCAGGCCCCATCATATGGGCGCCCAGCACGACATCCGTGTCAGGGTCAACGATCAGCTTCATCAGGGATTTTTCAGCCCGTCCGGAAATCGTGTTCTTCATGGCACGGAAGGACGCGGCAAAAACCTTTGGCGTCATGCCCGTGTCCCTCGCCTCGTCTTCCGACATCCCGACGCTGCAAATCGGCGGCATGCTGAAGACAGCGGAGGCGACGTTGCTGTGGTCAGCGCGGCGCGGCATGTTGCCGTAAAATGTATCAGCAAAGGCGTGACCTTCGGCAATCGCCACGGGGGTCAGGTTGATGCGATCGGTGACATCACCAATCGCGTAGATCGACGGGACGCTGGTCTGGCTGTCGGCATCAACCTTGATGGCGCCATTCGGTTGCATCGCGACCCCGACGTCTTCAAGCCCGAGTGATGCCGTCATCGGCTTGCGGCCGGTCGCCGCCATGACGACATCTGCCGTCAAGATCGTGCCATCGGTCAGCGTCACCTGCTTCTGATCATCATCCCCCGTCACTTCGGCAATCGAAGTCGACGGATGCAGGATAACCCCCCGTTCCGCCGCCGCTTCGGCAAAGGCCGTGCGCAATTCACTGTCAAAGCCGCGCAACGGTTCATCGGCACGATAGACAAGATGGGTGGTGGCGCCATAGCCATTGAAGATGCCGGCAAATTCAACGGCAATATAGCCGGAGCCGAAAATCACCACCTCATCGGGGCGGTGGGGCAGGTCAAGCGCTTCGTTTGAGGAGATCGCATGTTCAGCCAGGCCGGGGATATCCGGCATATAGGGCCAGCCGCCAACGGCGATCAAGATACGTTCAGCGGTATAGGTCTGCCCGGCGACCTCAACAGAATGCGGCCCCGTGACCACCCCCCGGCCTTCAAGAACAGTCACGCCGGCGTTATTGATCAGGTTGGTGTAAATCCCCGCAAGACGATCAAGTTCCTTGTTTTTGGTGGCGATCAAATCCCCCCAGTTATGGGCCGGGTCCAGATCATCCCAGCCAAAGCCAACGGCATCTTCCACCTCGGCGGAAAACTGCGCGCCATAGACCAGCAGTTTTTTCGGCACACAGCCGCGCAACACGCAAGTGCCGCCGGGGCGGTCTTCTTCCACCACCGCCACCCTGGCGCCGTGCCCCGCCGCGATGCGACTGGCGCGTACACCTGCCGAGCCCGCGCCGATGGTGATCAGATCTAATTCATATGAAGACATGGCCGTGGCCTTTCGTAACGCTCAAACTCTCTTCATATGTAAGGGCTTTGGTGGCGTTTTTCCAGCACTACCATATCCAGGCAACAGAATTGGATCAGGGGGGATTGGATCTGGGGAAAATTGGATTGGGGGGGAACTGGATCAGGGCAAGTCCAGCTTTAGTGACGATGCGGCAAGATCGGTTGATCGCCATGCATATCCTTGAGCGAAAGCTGAAGATCATGGCCTTCTTCCGCCGCCCCTTCCAGAAAACATTCAGTCAGCAACCGGTGGCAGGAGATTTCCGCCACCAGGCGATCCAGTCCGTAAGAGGCATCCCAGATGATTTTCTGATACAGCGTGATGGTCACGGGGCCGGGGCAGATGCCATAACTGCCAAGGCTGTGGCCACGCAACCCTTCGATGAACAAGGTGATCATGATCGGCGCGTAGACCGGCTCCCCCGTGGCGCGGATGCCCGTCCCGTAAAGCAGGACACCGTGATCGCCTTCAAGCAGTTCGATCTGGACAGGGAAGATATCCTCCCCCCCGATAATCCACCGGCGATCATCAACTTTTTGAACTGGACCTATGCATTTGGGGTCAACCAACGCCAAACTCTCAACAACTTCCAACAGGTCATCCATACCAATCACCACATCAAAAAAATTATGAGTTAACACGCCATTCAAATAAGCCTCAATCATCCATAACGGCATCAGCAAAACCCATAAGAGCAACCCCCCATCCGTTCTGGGGATGGGGGGCGCCATTTCATGCAAAATTGCTTTCGCCGGTCAGTCGCACCGCCACGGCGCGGGGTGGGTCTAGCGCCACGGCGCGGGGTCAATTTCCGGCGGAAGGGTGTCCTTATACCCCGGGACGGCGGCGGAAAAATCCATCATCCATTGCGCCATGTCAGGGCAATGGTCGCGCCAGTCCAACTGTTTGCGGAAGTCGAGGTAGTCAAGGCAGCAGGCGAGGCCGATTTCCCCAAGGTCCGGAGTCGCGCCATTGCGATAGACCGGGGCGGCTTCCGCAATACTGTTGAGCGCGCGGCGAATTTTATCACGCTGATAATCCACAAAGCTTTCGACATGTTTATCTTCAGGGCGAAAGCGGGCTTCGTAAATCACCAGCAAGGCGGCATCCAGAATACCATTGGCCAGGGCGTTGCGGCGCAGCGCATCAAACCGCGCTTCGGTTTCCGTCGGGATCAGCGTGCCGCCCCCGGCCAGGTGGTCAAGATATTCGATGATAACGCGGCTGTCATAAAGCACCCTGTCATCAAGGATAAGGGCGGGAATTTTCCCCAACGGGTTTTGCTGACGGATGGTGTCATGGTCATCCATGGTGTTGCTTTGTTCAACGGTGATGCTGTCCATCAGCCCGGTCACATAAGCGGCGATTTTCACCATTCGGCCAAAGGGCGACATGGGGGTGGAACGAAGTTTCATGATATCTGTCCTTTTTGTTGTGGGTATCGATAATCAGCGCGGCGGGAAGCATGGAGGTAGTCATTGCCAAAATCATGCATTGCCCAGATCATGCATTAACCAAATCATGCATTAACCAGATCATGGGCCTCCCCCCAGCAATCGGCAACGGTAAAGCCTTGGGGGTAAGGGTCATCGGGGTCAAGGCCGATTTGGTGGATGCCATGGATCCAGCCGCGCCCCCTGATCTGCGGGGTAACGAACGGGTGCCCGTCGCGAGGGGTGATGGCGGCAATCGACACATCAAACCTGCTGTTGATGATCGACCGCGCGCAGAACGCCTCCCCTACCGTCGCCTCGCCGCGCGCCGCCATCACCGCAAGGCGGGCGGAATTACCGGTGCCGCAAGGCGAACGATCAACACGCCCCGGCGGCATAATGGTCGCCCCCACCAGTTCCCGTTGATCATTCCGATCGGTGAACATCACTTAGGAAATGCAGTCAAGCCCGTGGTAATCAGGGTGGGTAATCGCAAGGGTGGTGTTGACGGTGCGATGGATCGCACTTCCCGCTGTCACCAGCGCCCGCGCGTGATCAGGCAGTTGCTTGTCGTCAACAAGGGCATAGTATATCCCCCCGATGGCGATATCATGACGGACGCGGCCTTACCCCGCCACCTCCACCACCTCATCAAGTCGATCGGCGTAACAATCGGCGGGGCGGAGCTTGACCGCAACACATTTGCCCTGCTTGCATTCGGCCTCAACCTCAACAACACCGGAGGCGGTATCCAGCTTGTATCGGGTGACAGGTTCAACCATCTCGATCTGGCCGGTTTCCAGCAACACCGTGGTCAGGCAGATGGTGTTCGACCCCGACATGGCATGGGCCTTGTCGCCTTGCAGAACAATAAAGCCAACATCAGCGTCAGGGTGTTTTGGCGGCAGCAAAAGGCAGGTGCTCATCTGGGCGGCGCCGCGCGGCTCATTGACCAGGAACCGCCGCAAGTCATTGCCATCGGTATTAAGCCAGTTGAGCGTATCCAGAATACTGTCGCCAGGCAATTTCCCCAGCCCGCCGGTGACAACGCGGCCCACCTCGCCCTCGGCATGGGCCTCCACCATGGTGACGGTTTTTTTCCAGCGCATGCGATCATCTCCAGTCCAGCACCCCCCCCATGATCGGACGATCCCCCAAAAACAGCAAATGTTAATTTGGGATTGCTGTTTGATTTTGCCTGTTGCGATCGTTACGCTGATAAAAAAAGGAGTTCAGCATGTCCACATCCTATGTCTTCCAGCCCCATCCCCAGACCGGCCTTGACCCCGATGACCCTTACCCCCAAGCCTTTACCGTTGCCGATTGCTGGGCGGAGGCGCATGATCTGGTT
>JAGWAQ010000219.1 GCA_021296375.1 Alphaproteobacteria bacterium | reverse complement strand
GGCCAAAATGTCAGGTGCAGGCAATCAAGGGCGCGCTAATGACCGGATCAAAAATGGCAGAGTCAAAACCGCGGGGATCAGCACAGATGATCGGTCTGCTTTTGGTGATGGTCTCCTCGATCTGTTTTGCCGTTGTCCCGAACGCCGGCAAAGTCGCCCTTGATGACGGCGTTTCCCTGTTTGTTTTGATCGTCACCCGCTATGCCATCGGGGCGGCGATACTGGCGCCGATCATCGCCCTGACCAAAACCTCGATCCGGGTGCCGCGCCGCCTTATCCCGAAACTTCTTTTCGTCAGCATGATGGCGCTGTTGCTGCTGATGGCGACGTATCATGCCGTCGATCATCTCGACATCGGGCTGGTGCTGCTCATCCTTTTCAGTTTTCCCATCGGCGTCGCGCTGTGCGCGGCCCGCCGCTGGTTTTGCATGGGGATGGTGATGGCGGGGCTTGCCATCATGATCATCGACGGGATTGACGGCATCAATCTCTACGGGCTTTTCATCAGCGCCATGGGGTTGGTCTTCTTTGTGCTGTTCATCGACAGCTCGAGCGAACTGGCGGTGGAACTGGGGTCATCGACCCTCAATCTCTACATCAGCCTGACGGGGCTTATGGCATTGCTGCTGGCTTATGGGGTGGCGATGATTGTGGGGGGACTGGCGGTGGAGGGACTGCCAGTGGAGGGATTGCCAGTCGGGATCAGCATCGCCATGCCCGAAAGCACGAGGGGGTTGACGGCGATCTGGGCCAACGGGGTGTTTTACATCGTCAGTTGGGTGTTGTTTTTTGAAGGAGCGCGGATAGTCGGGGCAACCCGCGCCGCCCTGATGGCTTGCGTTGAGCCGTTATTCGCCGCCCTGCTCGCCCTGATGGTGCTGGGCCAGCGGCTTTCCGCCGTGGAATGGGGCGGGTTCTTCATCGTGCTGGGGGCGATTTACGCCTTTGAACGGCTTGGCCAAAAAACGTCAGATCAAAGCCAAACGTGAGGCCCCCAAAAACGTGAGACCCCCGAAAACGTCAGATCAACGTCAAGCTGACGAGAGCGTGCCGTCCATGACATAGCGCAGGATGCGGATCACCTGATCGGGGGTTTCGACCACCGCCAATGCCGCCGCGTCCACTTCTTTCAGGGCGTGCTGGTGGTCAGCGCCATGCATGACGATCAGGGATTTGCCCAATGCCGCCGCATAGCCAGCGTCAAAAGCGGCGTTCCATTGCTTGTATTTGTCGCCGAACCGCACCACCACGACATCAGCATCGGCGATCGCCTTGCGGGTGCGGATGGCGTTGATCTTGGCGCCTTTGTGATCATGCCAGAACTTGTCGGCTTCCTCCCCCAGAATGGCGACGCCGCAATCATCGCTGGCCGCGTGGTCAGTGACCGGGGCGGAAAAGCTGATCGCCATGCCCTTGGCGCCGGTGATGATCTGCTCGCGCCAGTCGGTGTGAATCTCGCCGGAAAGATAGATGGATAAAGCCATGGGTTGTCCTTTCGGTTTGGGGCCGCCCTGTCGGTTCAGGGTCGCCCTGTCGGTTCAGGGCCGCCCTGTCGGTTCAGGGCCGCTGGGGCGGGTATTGACCGCGCCAGTAAAGCGGAGATACGGGGATTAATCAAGACTTGCGCGGCGGGCCTCTTGGGGCGACAATCACCCCCTCTCCTGCCCCAAGCCCAAGAGTGTGTGATGACCGCTTTGCATATCGTCCATCTTGACCGCGCCACGATTGGCCCTGACGTGTCGCTCACCAAACCCGCCGCCCCCCATGACTGGGTCAGCCATGATCGCACCGCGCCGGATGAGGTCGTCCCGCGCCTGAAGGATGCCGATGTCGCCATCGTCAACAAGATCGCCCTGCGCGCCGGGGATATCGCCCAGCTCCCGAGGCTGAAGATGATCGCCATCGCCGCCACCGGTTACGACAAGATTGATCTTGAGGCCTGCCGCGCGCGGGGGATCGTGGTGTCGAATATTCGCGGCTATGCCCGCCACACGGTGCCGGAACATACCTTTGCCCTGATGCTTGCGCTGCGGCGGGGGATCAAGGGCTATAGCGAGGATGTCACCCGCGGCGAATGGCAAAGGAGCGAGCGGTTCTGCCTCTTCACCCACCCGGTGGCCGATCTCAACGGCGCGACCCTGGGACTGATCGGCACGGGGACGATCGGCGGCGCCGTCGGCCGCATCGCCGAAGCTTTCGGGATGACTGTCCTGAAGGCGGGCCGCAAGGGGGACAGCGCGCCGCCCCCCGGCCGCACCGGTTTTGATGAGGTCATTGAACGCGCCGATGTCATCTCGCTCCACTGCCCCCTGACGCCGGAAACCCGCGGGCTGATCGCCGCGCCGGAATTCGCCCGCATGAAACCGAGCGCGATTGTCATCAACACCTCACGCGGGGGGCTTGTCGATGAAACGGATCTCATCACCGCGCTTGATGACGGGCTGATCGCTGGCGCGGGCTTCGATGTGGTGACAACGGAACCGCCGGCGGAAGACCATATTTTCATGAAAAATCTCGACCGCCCGAACTTTATCCTGACGCCGCATACCGCCTGGGCCTCAAACGAGGCGATGCAGGTTCTGTGGGACCAGCTGATCGGCCATATCGACGCTTTCGCGGACGGCACGCCGACACATAACCTGACTTCACTTTAGGTGTTTCAGCTTATTTTGCCACTAACGGGCTTTTCTTTTTTATACCTAAGCTTTCTGTTCTTCAAATCGATGGTGAGATAGCCACCACCATTCTTTTTCACCTCAAGAAAAACC
>JAGWAQ010000076.1 GCA_021296375.1 Alphaproteobacteria bacterium | reverse complement strand
CCCGATATACCCATAATATTGGGGGCACCTCATGGGCGTTTTCGCTAAATTTCGCGAGTTCCTGACGACGATCATCCCGAGACCCGCTTGACGACACTCCGCCTTTTTCTTGGTGATCTGATGAACCTTGCGATCTCCAGCCTTTGGGATTACGCCGCGGGGGATGTCGTGCTGATGGCGGATCTGGCAGAAGACGCCTGATACGCCAAACATCATCAAAAAAAGCTCGCCTTTGTGTTCTCCGCCATGCGGCATTTCGCGGAGGAGGCTGAGGCCGCGGGCATGGTGGTGGATTACATCCGTTTTGATGACGAGGGCAATTCCGGCAGTTTTGCGGGGGAAATCCGCCGCGCCATCGCCCGTCACAAGGTCGGGAAACTGGTTGTCACCAGCCCCGGTGAGTATCGGGTGCTGGAAATGATCTCGGCCTTGAGCGAGGAGCTGCCCTGCCCTGTTGAAATCAGGGAAGATGACCGCTTTCTGACCACCGCCGATGAATTTGCGGCCTGGGCAGAGGGGCGGAAATCCCTGCGCATGGAATTTTTCTACCGTGAGCTTCGGCGCAAATACAAAATCCTGATGGATGGCGCCACCCCTGAAGGCGGGAACTGGAATTACGACAGCGAAAACCGCAAGCCGCCGCGCGACGGCCTGACCCCGCCGCCACGCCACATCACCCCGCCTGATGCGATAACAACAGAGGTGCTGGCGCTGGTCGACACGCATTTCGGTCATCATTTCGGCACGCTTGAGGGGTTTGAATTCGCCGTCACCCGCCATGACGCGCTGAAAGTCCTGGACCGGTTCATTGATGAACGCCTGCCGATGTTCGGCACTTATCAGGACGCGATGGTGGAGGGCGAGCCATGGATGGTCCATACCCATATCGGCCTTTACCTGAACATCGGGTTGCTGCTGCCGATGGAGGTGATCAGCCGGGCGGAAACCGCGTATCGCCAGGGGTTTGCCCCTATCAACGCGGCGGAAGGCTTTATTCGCCAGATCCTCGGCTGGCGGGAATATGTTCGCGGTATTTACTGGCTCAACATGCCGGATTACGCCGGGATGAACGCGCTTGACGCCCACCGCCCCCTGCCGGAATTTTACTGGACGGCCAAGACCGACATGAATTGCCTGAAGCAATGCGTTACCGAAACCCGTGATCACGCCTATGCCCATCATATCCAGCGGCTGATGGTGCTGGGGAATTTCGCGCTTATCGCCGGGGTCTCCCCTGACGAGGTCAACGGCTGGTTTCTGGGGGTCTATGCCGATGCTTATGAATGGTTGGAACTGCCCAACGTGACGGGGATGACCTTGTTTGCCGATGGCGGAATGCTGGCCAGCAAGCCCTATGCCGCCAGTGGCGCCTATATCAACCGCATGTCGACCTATTGCCGCACCTGCCGCTACAAGCCTGCCGTTAAATCCGGTGCTGACGCCTGCCCTTTCAATTATCTCTATTGGGATTTCCTGATCCGCAACAAGGGCAAGCTTGGCCAGAACCCCCGCCTCGGGATGCCCTACCGCAACCTTGCCAAAATGTCAGAAGACCGCATCGCCGAGATCACCGCCGACAGTAGCGGTTTTCTGGATAATCTGTTGCCAGGGAAACCCTGATTTCGCGCATCAACCCGTCGGTTTGCTTGTCATCAGACGTTGAGATGATTATGATATGATCATCATATTGATATGGGGATAATCATGATTTTCCGTCAACTCTTCGACAGCGTTTCCTCCACCTACACTTATCTGCTGGCCAGCCGCAAAGGCGGGGAAGCGCTCCTGATCGACCCGGTGTTCGAAAAAACCGACCGTTACCTCAGGTTAATGGAAGAGCTTGACCTGAAGCTTGTCAAAGTCCTCGACACCCATGTTCACGCTGATCACATCACCGCCATGGGGGCGCTGCGGGATGAAACCAATTGCGTCACCGTCATGGGGGCGCAATCGCCTGTTGATGTTGTGTCGATGCGCGTCACCGACGGCGACAGCGTCAGCATTGAAGGGCTGAACCTTGAGGCGATGTTCACCCCCGGCCATACCGACGACAGCTACAGTTTCAAAATGAACGACCGCGTCTTTACCGGCGACACCTTGATGATCCGTGGCACCGGCCGTACCGATTTCCAGAATGGCGATGCCGGCCGCCAATACGACTCGATCTTTGGCAAATTGCTGGCCCTGCCGGATGACATGAAAGTCTACCCCGCCCATGATTACAAGGGCGACATGGTCTCCACCATTTTGGAAGAGCGCATGCACAACCCCCGGCTTCAGGTGACCTCACGCGATCAGTATATTGACCTGATGAACAGCCTTGACCTGCCCAACCCGAAGATGATGGATGTGGCGGTGCCGGAAAACATCAAGATGGGGATCAACCTTGATCGCCAGCGCGAATACCCGTCGATTGAGGCTTCCGCCCTGCTCGACCACAGCAAAGCCGACATGATGATCGTTGATTTGAGGGAAGACAGCGAAGTCGCCAAAACCGGCATCCTGCCTGACGCCTTGCGCGCCCCCTTCAGCACCCTCAACAACCATATTCCCATGCTGGCGAAATCCGGCGCCCGCAATATTGTCTTCTATTGCGCGGCGGGGGAACGTTCGGCGATGGCGGTTCAGCAATGCACCGACAACGGAATCAAAGGCTGCATGCATATCCCCGGCGGCTTTTCCGCGTGGCAGAGCGCTGGCGGCAAAAGCATCACCGCCTGACGCCGGTCAAAACCTTATTGACGTTATCTTATATTCAATGTGTCTAAATCATTGAAATCTAATTTATTGGAATATATTTAACAAAATATGTTAATGTTTCAGCCTGGAACAATGAAGACGCATGACGCCATTATTCAAACTGGCCAGGTCAATGCAGGAGAAAATTATGGATAAGAACACAAAACTCGCCATCAAGCGCATGAGAGATATTCAGAAGATCCGTGCCGGTTACAGCAAGAAGCTGGTGATGATCGAACAGAACCTGACGAAAATCGGTTGGGAAATCATGGTTGGTGACGCCGCTGAAGGTGATGATGCCATGGAAAAGGCCGTCAAGGCGGTTGACGGGGCCATCGGCAACCTGCAGGAAGCCCTGAACGCCCTTGGCCGGGTTGAGCCGGGCATCAAGACCAGCGCCATGCCCACATCAGCGCCGATCACCAGCAAGCCGTCAAAAGGCGCGAAAGCCGCCGAATAACGCGACTGAATAACGCGGCCGAATAACGCGGCCAAATATCACGGCCAAATAATGATATGGAAATACAGCCCCTTCATTGCGGGCAAGAAAAAACCGCATCAAGCTGAGCCTGGTGCGGTTTTTTGTGCCATATGGCGACCCGTACGGGATTCGAACCCGTGTTGCCGGCGTGAAAGGCCAGTGTCCTAGGCCTCTAGACGAACGGGTCATAAAGGCAAGGAAAGAAATAGCGAAAACGACGCGCCATTGCAACCCTGATTTTAGGGAAATTAAAAAAATTATGCCGCCCTTATGGCGAGGCGTCCTGCATGTCCTCGATCATGAACTGGACCTTCTCGCGCCCTTGATAGCGATTGCGGTTGAGCCGCCCCAGCAGATGGACAGGGCGCCCGTCCTGCGCCTCCATCAATGCCGCGCCAAGGGCCGTGCCTTTCGAGCGGAACAAGACAGCGTCGACCTGGCCACTGCCATCGCTGATCCGCATCGCCATATGGGCGCTTTCCGCCCCCATGGTGCGCAGCCCCGAAATACGGGCATTGCTGAGCATGAATCGAGGTTCCGGAAACCCGCTGCCAAAGGGACCGGCCTTATCCATCCAGTTGAGCAAGGCAATATCGGCCGCCCCCGCCGAAAGCGGCGCGTCGACCTGGCGTTCCACCGCCGGGCCATCGGTGCCGAAATCAGCGATCGCGCGTTGATTCATAAAGTCCTGGAATTCCGGCAGTTTATCCATATCAATCGTAAAGCCTGCCGCCATGTCATGGCCGCCACCGGCGATCAGGAGACCATGCTGTTGCGCCGCGATCACCGCCGCCCCTAACCGGAAAGGGGCAATCGAGCGAGCCGAGGCTTTGCCGATGCGGGTGCCTTCCGCCGTGGTCGATACGCTGATCACCGCCGCCGGATGACCAAAATGGTCCTTCACGCGTCCCGCAGAAATACCGATAACGCCCTGATTCCAGCCGTCATCCGCCGCCATCATCACCGCCGATTTGCCGCGCCCTTCCAGTTGCGCGATCGCCGCCTGGGTGACGTCCTGTTCGATCGACTTGCGGCGGGTGTTGAGGGCGTCGAGTTCAGCCGCCATGCGCGCCGCCTCAACGGGGTCTCTGGTGGTCAGGAGACTGACCCCGAGGTTGGAATTGCCGATCCGCCCGCCGGCATTGATGCGCGGTCCCAGCATGAACCCCAGCGCCTGCACATCGGGCACTGACGTTAACCGCGACACATCCGCCAATGCCGCCAGTCCTTCGCGCTGACGCCTTGCCATGACATCAAGCCCGACGCGGATATACGCCCGATTAAGCTCTTCCATCGGGACAACATCACAGACCGTGGCCAGCGCCACCAGATCAAGGCTTTTCATCAGGTTAGGCTCAGGGGTTTCCGCAAAATGGCCAGTGTTGCGCAACAGCCGCAGCAACGCCACCATGACCAGAAAACATACCCCCGCCGCGGCAAGGTAACGGTAGGACCCGTCATCTTCCAGTCGATTGGGGTTCACCACCGCGAGCGCTTTCGGCAAGTCAGGCCCGGCGATATGGTGATCAATGATAATCACCTCCACCCCGGCCTCCACCGCCGCTTCAATAGGGCCATGGGCCGTGATGCCGCAGTCAACCGTAACAATCAGGCTGCAGCCGCTTTCTTTCAATTTCAGCAAGGCCGGCAGGTTCGGCCCATAGCCTTCATTAAAGCGGTCAGGGATATGGATGCTGACGTCGCAACCAAGAGGCGTCAGCACATCATGCAGCACCGCCGCTGAACACGCGCCATCAACATCATAATCCCCGAAAATGCCAATCTTCTCGCCCCCGCGAACCGCTTGCGCCAGGCGTTCGGCGGTGCGGTCCATATCAGTCAGGATAGACGGGTCCTGCATCAATGTGCTGATTTTCGGGTCAAGCCAGGCCGACACTGTTTGTTTCGTCACCCCTCGCCCCGCCAGCACCATGGCGAGCGCTAGCGGCATGCCCGTGGCTTCAACCAAACCGTCGGCGGCCGCCCCGGCCGCGGGCATCATACGCCAGATGGCGTTGGTCACGGAACGGGGGGCCGCTGTCATATCAGGAGGAGGCGGCGATCACCATCGCCGTTGGTGTTTCCGTCACCGCATCAAGGGCATGAATGGCCGTGATGGCATCGGTCATGCTGGAGCTGTTCACGTCATGGGTGGTGAGGACGATTTCAACCGTGTCGCCATTGTCATCACCATGACCTTGCTGGAGCATGGAATCAACAGAAGCCCCATGTTCACTCAGCACGGTGGTGATTTCCGCCAGCACCCCGGGGCGATCGACCACCGTCAGCCGCAGGTAATAGCATGAGCTATGGTCAATCGCGGCTTTCACCGGTGCCGTTAAATCTTTCGCCGGGCCACCAAAGAACAGCGCGGCGCGGCCAGCGGCAATGTCAATCATATCCGCCAGCACGGCAGAGGCCGTCGCCCCGGCGCCAGCACCCGGCCCCATGGCAATGACACTGCCCAGCGGCTCACCATGGACTTCAACCGCGTTCAAAGGCCCGTCGACATTGGCCAGCCCCGACCCCAGCGGCACCAGCGTAGGCTGAACCGTGGACATGACCTGATCATCATGTTTTTCGACAATCGCCAGCAGGCGAATGGCATACCCCATCTGTTCGGCGAAAGAAATATCCAGCGCGCTGACGGAACGGATGCCGGAAATGGAAATACCGCCGAAATCAGGCGTCGTGCCAAACCCGATGGCCCCCAGCAGGGCCAGTTTATGGGCGGCGTCGATGCCGTCGACATCAAAGCTCGGGTCGGCCTCGGCATAACCCAGATCCTGGGCTTCGGCCAGCACGTCATCAAAGCCGCGGCCCGTGGTTTCCATGGTCGACAGAATATAATTGCAGGTGCCGTTCAAAATGCCGGAAATGCGGCTGATTCGATTGCCCGCCAGCCCTTCGCGCAGCATCTTGAGGGACGGGATCCCGCCAGCAACGGAAGCTTCCCCCATCAAATGCAGGTTATTGGCCTCAGCCAGGGCCGCCAGCCGCGCGCCATGTTTGGCCAGCAGCGCTTTATTGGCGGTGACAACAGATTTGCCTGCCGTGAGGGCCGCTTCGATCAACTCAAGTGCCGGGCCTTCATCGCCGCCGATCAGCTCGACCACCACATCGACATCATCTCGCGCGGCAAGGGCGACGGGGTCCTGCTCAAAGGCGATGCCATCCATGGAAAACCCGCGATCACGGTCAGGATTGCGCGCGGAAACCGCGGTCACTGTCATTTCGGTACCGGCACGGCTGGTGATGGTGGAATGGTGATGGATCAATTGGCAGGCCACTTCAGCCCCAACTGTGCCCAATCCGGCAATCGCGATCTTCATAATGCAAACCCTGTGGTTAGTTCGGTTTTAATAGATACATGCTTTGGCTTCGCCCTGTCCACCGAAAGACTCAAATTTTCAGCGTTCATCATCAGGGCTTTGATCAGAAGGATGGTGGATACCGTCGGTGATCTCGGCGTCGCGGTAATCCTGCATATCAAGATGGTCAAAACAACCGACATTGACGCCATAATAATTCGGGTCGCTGCGGCGCTGGTGGAAGGTGTAAATCCCGCAGCCCGAACAAAAATAATGCTTCGCCACGCCGGTGTTCCAGCGATAGAGCGAAAGCTTGTCGTGACCCTTTTCAATCGTCAGGTCGGGCAAGGCCACCGACGCGTTCGGCGCCCAGCGGCGCGAGCAAAAGGAGCAATCGCAACGCGTCGCCGAGGTGAAATCTGTTTCGGCAGGAACGCTGAACACAACCGCCCCGCAATGGCAGGCGCCCTGCACCCGTTGCTGTGCGCTGGCGATTGTCATCACACCTCCCCCTTGAGCAGAAAATCCGTCGCCGCACGGGCATGCCATTCGGTCGTGTCAAACACCGGCAAATCTGTGTCTTCGGCCCCGATCAGCATGGTGATTTCCGTGCATCCCAAAATAACGCAATCCACGGCATCACGATAGCGGGCAATGACATCAAGATACGCCTGTTTTGAAGCCGCCTGAACAATGCCCTGGCATAATTCATCATAGATCACACGGTGGATAAGGGCGCGGTCTTCGGCATCAGGGACCACGGGGTCAAGGCCGAACCCGTCAATCAGGCGCCCTTTATAGAAGGTTTCTTCCATGGTGAAAGCGGTGGCCAGCAATAACGGCCGCTTCAGCCCTGCCGCCACAATAGCCGCGGCGGTCGCGTCCGCGATATGAAGAACCGGCACGCCACTGGCGGCGGCGACATCATCGGCGCGTTTGTGCATGGTGTTGGTGGCGATCACAATGGCTTTTGCGCCAGCGTCGGCGAGGCTTTTTGCCGCCCGCCCCATGATGGCGGCGGCCCCGTCCCAATCGCCCTTGTGCTGGGCCTCTTCAATGGCGGCAAAATCAAGCGAATACAGCAGCAGTTCAGCGGAATGCAGCCCCCCGAGGGCTTGCTTCACCATGGTGTTGATGCGGCTGTAATAAAGACTGGTGCTTTCCCAGCAGAAGCCCCCAAGAATTCCCACCACATGCTGACCTGACATCACCACACCACCTTTGTTAAAAACCGACCTTGTTAAAAACCGACCTTGTTA
>JAGWAQ010000075.1 GCA_021296375.1 Alphaproteobacteria bacterium | reverse complement strand
AGGTTTTGGATACAATACGTCTTTAATACTAATCTTTAGTTTACCAGTCGAATCCTTTATGGATTCTAGGCGACCTTCAATTGTTCCATAATCATGATATTTTTTTGGTTTATCATCAATAATATTCGAACTTATTTCTTCTTTTATTTTAAATCGTTTTTTTTCGATCCAAAGATTTATTCCATTGCCATCACTATACTTTATGGACAATTTAGATAGACTTTTCAAATGGCCAATAGCTTTTTCAGATATTTCAGCTTCATAAATGTTGCCATTAGTAATAGCCGAAGTAACATTGTGAAACTTTTCATAAATTGCAGACTCATGCGAACTAGGTGTACCAATATCTGGCTCAACACCGATTAAGGCACTGCCCTCACGAACCCTGATTGTCCAGTTAACTTCAACATTGTTACTCTTTTCAGACTCAGTTATTTCATCCACATAACCAATAAAATTTTGGACCGCCGAAATAAAGTCTTTCGGGGATAAATTATCACCAAGATCAATTGTTAAATCTGTTGGAATTTTATCTGGTGTTGCCATGCTAACCTTCCTGAAAACAGATTATACAACACAAGCAGCTTTTATATTATCCAATAGGGTTAATATAACAGATTTTAAAAGTTACGACTATTTACTTTCTAAGTCTCACTTCAATCAAAAAAACCATGGGCCCCGCGAAAGGGCCCATGGCGAAAATAGTCGGGGTTAATGAAGGCTTACGCCATCCACCAACGCTTACAGATGCGGGAGTTGTCGAGCTTCCAGAGGTTGCCCGCTTCGCCGCTGAAGGCCAGCTTTGGCGAATACGCATCAATGTAATTGGCGAACATCGGGATAATGGTCGCGCCATCCTGGGAAATGATCTTCTGCATTTCGCCATAGATTTCACGACGATTGCCGCTATCCAGTTCCGCACGGCCTTGCAGCAGCAGCTTCTGGAAACGATCGTCATCCCAACCGGTGTCGTTCCACGGCACGCCACGTTCGTAGGCGGTGGAGAACATCCAGTCTTCGGTGGCACGGCCTGACCAGTAACAAGCGCACCAGCCCTTTTTCAACCAGACGTTTGACCAGTACCCGTCAGCAGGTTCCTGCACCACATTGATGTTGATGCCGGCGGCTTTTGCGGAGTTCTGGTAAAGCTGAGCGGCGTCAACAGCACCACTGAACGCGCCGTCGGAAGTCGACAGATCAATGTTCAGGGAGGTCATGCCCGCTTTCTTCAGGTAGAACTTGGACTTGTCCGGGTCATAAGCCAGCTGTTCGATGTCATTGTTGACATACTGGTTGGCTGGACCGATGGGGTTGTCGTTACCGACAGCACCATGACCCTGCAGGATCTTGGCGACCATTTCTTCACGGTTGCAGGCGTATTTCAGGGCCTTGCGGACATTGATGTCACCGAAAGGCTCGACGCCCACCAGCATCGGGAAGGTGTACTGCATGTTGCCCGTCACTTCCAGAATTCTGACATTCGGGTTGGCTTTCGCCAGCGGAATGGTCTTCTTGTCAATGTCGGAAATGGCATCAACCTGGCCGGTCAGCAGGGCGTTGGTGCGCGCCGCGTCATCGTTAATCGCAATCGCTTCGATGCCATCGAAGTAACCGCCACGATCGGACAGATGGTGGTCATCAACACGCTTGACCACGGCACGAACGCCCGGGTCAAAGCTGACAACTGAATATGGACCGGTACCGATACCCTTGGCGATCGCTTCATCGATCATGCCCGCTGGATAAATCATGATGTGGTAATCGGACAACAGATACGGGAAATCCGCGTTGCCGGATTCCAGGGTCAGCCGGACTTCATGCTCACCAAGCTTTTTCATTTCGGTGATGGCCGCAACGATTGGCTTCGCCGCCGACTTTGCGCCTTCAGCGGTGTGCATCTGGAGTGATTCAATCACGTCATCCGCGCCAAAAGATTTGCCATTGTGGAACGTCACGCCTTTACGCAGTTTAAAGGTCCAGACCCTGGCGTCAGCGGATGCGCTCCAGCTTTCGGCCAATTCACCGGTCAGCTCACCATTGGCCATAACTTCAGTCAGGCATTCAAACACACAGCCATGGCCCATGTTGATCATGAACGTATCGGAATGGGTACGCCCGTCCCATGTATCGGAAGTGTTGGCACCCTTGAGGCCGATACGAAGTGTACCGCCACGTTTAGGCATCGCCACTGCTGGGGCACCGCTTGCGGCGAGAACGCCGGCCGCAGCCGTACCTTGAAGCATTGTTCTTCTGTTAAAATTCATGCTCATTTTATTTCCTCCGTTAAATGAAGCATAGGTTTCGGGTTATCCCTTCTTTTTATATTTCAAGTATGACCCGATATTCATGATGCGTCAAATCCTGGACATTTTGCCCACCGCCGCATCACCAAGATTATCCACACCACGTTGGTCCAGGAGCGTATCCAGCCAGTCTTTATCCATTTCAGGAACAGAGCTGAGCAAGAGATCCGTGTAGGCATGATGTGGCGGGGTGAACATTTTGTCCTTAGGACCTGATTCCACAACCACCCCGTCTTTCATCACCACCACCTCATCGGCGATTGAACGCACGGTTGAAAGGTCATGGGTGATGAACATATACGCCAGCCCCATCTCATCCTGGAGATTGGCCAGCAATTTGAGAATGCCTTCCGCCACCAGCTGATCAAGAGCCGAGGTGACTTCATCGCAAATAATAAATTCAGGTTCAGCGGCCAGCGCACGGGCGATCCCGATTCGCTGTTTCTGGCCACCCGACAATTCCGTCGGGTATCGATTGGCAAATTCCGCCGGGTCCAGTTCGATCTGTTCAAACAGCCGGTTGACGCGTTTGCGTTTGTCATCCCCCGTCAGCCCGAGGTAGAACTCGACCGGACGGCCAATGATCTCACTCACCTTCATGCGAGGGTTAAGGGCCGTGTCCGCCATCTGGTAAATCATCTGGATCAGCCGCAACTGGTCCTTGTTGCGGTTGCGGTAATTGGCTGGCAAAACCTCACCATTAATGAGGATTTCCCCCCCGCGGCGCGGCAACAACCCGGTGATGCAACGTGCCGCCGTCGATTAGCCAGAGCCGGATTCCCCCACCACCGCCACGGTGCGTTCACGGTGAATATCAAAAGAAACCTGGCTCAGCACCGGCACCGTCCCATAGGCGGCGTCGACATGCTGAAGCGAGATCACCGGCACGTCGGTTTTCTTGGGCATCGGTTTTTGCGTGCGCTTGAAGCTCCGCACCGCCCACAGGGATTTGGTGTAGTCTTCCTTTGGCGAGCTCAGCATCGTCGCGGTATCGGCTTCTTCGACCTCATCCCCTTTCAGGAGAACCTTGATGCGATCGGCCATCTGCGCCACCACCGCCAGATCATGGGTGATGTAAATCGCGGCGGTGTTGAAGGTTTTGACAATATCCCTGATGGCCGCCAGCACTTCGATCTGGGTGGTGACATCAAGCGCGGTTGTCGGTTCATCAAAAATGATCAGGTCCGGACGACAGGCCATCGCCATCGCCGTCATGGCGCGCTGAAGCTGGCCGCCGGAAACCTGGTGCGGATAACGGAAGCCGATTTCTTCAGGGTTAGGCAAGCGCAAGCTCTGATAGAGGCTCATGGCATCCTGCTCGGATTCCTGACGGGTCATGGTGCCATGCACCCCCGGCGCTTCGCTGTGCTGGCGGATGATGCGGTGGGCCGGGTTAAACGATGCCGCCGCCGATTGCGCGACATAGGCGATGCGCTTGCCCAGCAATCCCCGTTTTTCAGCCGCGCTGGCGTTGATCAGGTCAATGCCGTCAAATTCAACCGAACCGCCGGTAATGTGACAGCCGTCACGGGTAAAGCCCATCGAGGCAAGGCCAAGGGTGGATTTGCCCGCGCCGGATTCCCCGATCAGCCCCAGAACTTCCCCGCGGTGCAGATCAAGATCAACCCCGTTGATGATGGGGACCCGCACTTCATCAGCAATGCCGATGATGTCCAGCCCCCGCACCTTAACCAGCAGATCATTCCTGACCGCTGAAGTGGCGGCTTTTTTCGCGGCTGTTTTCTTTACCGCAGACTTTTTCGCGGCTTTCTTCGGGGCGGCTTTTTTTGATGCAGGTGACTTCGCCATCGGTTTACTCCTTCAATCCGGAGGACTGATTCAACATCCATTCGACCACAAAATTTACCGCAACCGTCAGCAATGCGATCGCGCCAGCCGCCAGCAACGGCAGGGCAGCTGTCAATGGGCTGAAGGCCGCAAAGTTAATGAACTGCGACAGGTCCTTCACCATGGTGCCCCAATCGGCCAATGGCGGCTGGATCCCCACCCCGAGGAAGGACAGGGCCGCGATTGTCAGGAACACAAAGCAGAAGCGCAGGCCAAATTCCGCCAGCAGAGGCGCGTAAGCATTCGGCAGGATTTCACGGAAAATCAGGTAAGCCATGTTTTCCCCCCGCAACTTGGCGGCTTCGAAGAAATCCATCACCACGATATTCATCCCCACCGCGCGCGACAGGCGGAACACCCTGGTGGAATCCAGCACGGCGATGATCACCACCATGTAAATGGTCAAGAGCGCGCGTTCAGATCCCGCCCATGCCGTCGCGATCGTCATCAGCAACAGGGCGAAGATCAACTGCGGGATCGCCATCAGCATATCGACAATGCGCGACAGCAACTGGTCAAACCAGCCGCCGATGGTGGCGGCAAGGAACCCCAGGGTCGTGCCGATAAAGAACGCCAGGCAAGTGGTGGCAAAAGCGATACCAACGGTGTTCTGCCCCCCGTAAATCAAGCGGGAAAGCAGATCACGCCCGATCTGATCCGTCCCCAGAGGGTGCGCCGGATCACCACCAAGGGCCGGGTCACCACCTGGCAGAAGATTGATCTTGTCGAAAATTTCAGCCTGGCCATAAGGCGCGATCATCTCCGCAAAAATAGACATAATGGCGTAGATGATGATCGTCAGAATCCCGAAAGACGCCGTCACCGGCATTTGGCGGAACATCTTTTTCGTCCATTCCGTCCCGACACGTCGGCCAATCAGGCGGAACAACCAGCCCGCCGCGCCAAACATGATGATGCCGTTAATCAGCCAGCCATAGAACGGCAGCTTTTGCGGGCCAAAGAAGGAGATCGCCTGAAGCCAGCCCGGCATGCTGTCGCCGAGGCTGTAGCCAATGTAATAATCAACCGACAGAACGATCATGGTGATCATCACCACATAGCCGAAGACCGCCACATAACCCATGTCACGCAAGCGTGTCTGGATCCGCTCATTCGGGACAGCAGGTGCAAATTTCTTCGCCCCCACCGTCGCCACGATGGCCATCACAAACCATGTCAGCATCGTGCTTACCATTGTCAGTCCCCTTCCTTATTTCGGGTGCCGCAAGCGCGGATTGGACAGGATCGCCATGATATCTGCCGTCAGGTTGAGCAGGATATACGCCGCGGCAAACACAAGGCAGCACGCCTGCACCACAGGGATATCGCGAATCTTCACGCTGTCCACAAACAACTGGCCAATGCCGGGGTAAACGAACACCACCTCAACCACCACCACACCGGTGATGAGGAAGGCAAGGTTCAGCGCAACCACGTTAATGATCGGCGCCAGCGCATTCGGGAAAGCGTGGAAGATAATGACCCTAAACGGGCTCAACCCCTTAAGCCGTGCCATTTCAATAAAGGGTGAGGCGAGAAGATTGATGATCGCCGCCCGCGTCATGCGCATCATATGCGCCGCCACCACCAGCGTCAGCGTCAAGGCCGGCAGCAATGTCTTCTGAAGACGTTCACTGAACTCCATGCCGTCATAGATATTGGACAGGGACGGCAGCAGCGGGTTCAGCACCGCCAGGATCAGGATCAGGATATACGCCAGGAAAAATTCAGGTGAAGAGATCGAGCTCAGGGTCGTGATATTGGCCATCCGGTCAAAAATCGAATTGCGGTAAAGGGCGGCCAGAATCCCGATGAACAGGGAAATCGGCACCGCCACCGCCGCCGTCACGCCAGCGAGGAAAATCGTATTGTAAAAACGCGGCGCCAGTTTCTGGGCCACGGAGCCAAAATTGCTGGTCGCCGTCGCGCCGCCATAGGAGCTGAAATTGGCCTCGGCAAAACTGGTGCCAAAGTCACCTTGCAGGACCGCCATCAACCATGACAGGTAGCGCTGAACAAACGGCTCATTAAGGCCGAGGTCACGCCGAATGGCCTCGACCGCTTCAGGGGTCGCCCCCTGTCCAAGAATAGCTTGAGCAAAATCCCCCGGCAATAAATTGACTGCGCAGAAGATCAACACGGACACCATGAACATGGTGACGACACCAAGCAGAAGTCGCTTGGCAATAATTCCTAAGACGGTATGCACCGTTTTCTCCCCAAAGAATTTTTCTTATCTTTTTTTAAAACTGTAGCTGATCCACATCGGATGTCAAATGCGCAAAGAGTAATATTCAGGTCAGCAGGGCAAGACCTAGTTATTGCCGCCGAGATCCTGCCAAATCTCCGTAATCCATTGCCTGATGATGAGCGCTTCGTCCCAGCGGCTCGACATCTCTTTACCCCTGGCGTCGGTCATGGCGTATTCCGGCGGGCCCAGTTCACACAGAAAGATGCACTCGCCATCATCATTGCGGGCGCGCCAGCTTTCAAACCCGTCCTGCCACCAGCCCTTGAACAGCTCGACCCATTTCTGGTGCTGGGGGAAAGCGAGCTGAAGCTGGATCTGCTGGCGACTGGCCACCCGTCCCTGAAAACTGTCGGACCGCCCAAGGATACGGATGATCATCTGCGCCACATGGTGCTGAAGCGGCAGTTTAAACTCGCGGTCCACCACATAATGGCTCAAGTCAGCGCAAAGCCGCATTTCCGGCACCGCGTCGAGCAGGCTCAGGGTGGTGAACAAATCATTGGTGATGCAATTGCGGTGGGTTTCAAATTGCACGGGAATGCCGACCTCATCCGCCATCTCTATCCAGCGGCGAATGACCGGGATCATGCCCTCGACGTTAATCGGCATCACCTGGCCGATGACATCAACAAAAGGCGAGCCGAAATCTTTCGACATCTTCAGCGTGTCGCGCAGGTCCTCGACGGTTTTGGGAAAGGCGACGATCAACGGCGTCAGCCCATGCCGCGCCATGATCGGCTCAACCTCTCTTGCCTGGGCGACATCCCCGGCCCCGAGGTCAATCGCCATGCCATCATAGCCCGCCGCCGCGACTTTCTCGCAAATCTCTTCATAGGAGAGCGTCACGCCGCTGTCGTCATGGGGCATCATCGCCCAGAGTGACGTGTAGGTGCGGAGCTGGCGGGCCATCTGGTCAGCTTTCCAGCTTGATGGTTCGGCCACCTTTGGTGGGGACAATCCAGACTTCATCCATCGGATAGCCATCTTCGTTTTTGGCCATAAGACGCTTTACCGCCTCGATCTGAAATTCGATCCACCCCATGCGATGGACTTCCCCGCATGTGTCTTCAATCTTGGCGTTCAGTTGCCGCAATTTCCAGAACGGCACCGACGGGAAGGAATGATGGGCGGTATGGTAAGGCATTTGCCAGCACAGCCAGCGCATGAAGAAATTTGTCCGGGTTGAGCGGGTGTTGTTCAGAATATCGCCATTATGGGTCAGGCCGAGATGCTCGATCGTGTTCTGCAACTGATGCACAGGCTTGGTCAACAGCATGGGGATGATCCAGAAACTCAAGGCCACCATGGTCTCAAGATAGACAGACCCCGCCGCGATGACAGCATAGCCAAGCAAATGCAGGCGGGATTCCCGCACCACTTTGGCCTCTTCATTGGCGTGG
>JAGWAQ010000074.1 GCA_021296375.1 Alphaproteobacteria bacterium | reverse complement strand
TTCGGGGTAATGCTTTCGGGGTGATGATTTGACCTCACCATGAATTTCCCGCACAATTTTTGAAATTTTGTGCAGGAAAGGTGATTGTCATGACAGGGTCAAAAACAGGTCTCAACCCCGCCGCCGTGTTATCCATGGTGGGGCAGGGCTATTATTCGGAACGCACGGCAGGGGCGCGCAATGTCATCAACACCGCCACGGAAATGGTCCGTGACGCGCTGGCCACCACCCCCGCAACAGATCGCATCCGGCTGGCGGATTACGGCGCGGCGGATGGCGGCACCAGCCGCACCATGTGGTCGATCGTGCTGACGGAATTGCGCAACAATGGCGATAACCGCCAGGTGGAAATGATCTACACCGATCTTGCCTCGAACGACTTCTCGACCCTCTTTCGCATGATGCAGGGGTTTGACGGCGATCCCGCCGACGCCTATCAGAAAAACCTCGACGGGGTGTTTGTCCATGGTTGCGGGACGGGCTTTCACGACCAATTGATGGCGGACAACAGCCTCAACCTGGGTTTTTCCGCCACCGCCATGCATTATGTGTCGAGCAAACCCTGTGAGCTGACCAGCCATGTTCATATGGTTGGCGCCACCCTTGATGAGCAATCGGCTTTCCGCCAGCAAGCGGCGCAGGACCTTGAGCGCATCCTGCTGGCACGGGCGGCGGAACTTGTCCCCGGCGGGCGGTTCATCTGCTTTAATTTCGGCATTGATGACGACGGGCGTTTTCTCGGCAATACCGGCGGGGTGCATATGTTCAACACTTTTGACAAGCACTGGCGGGGGTTGCGGGACAAGGGCCGCATCAGCGCGGAAGAATACACCCGCGCGACCTTCACCCAGCATTACCGCACCATGGATGAATTCCTCGCGCCGTTTAACGATCCACAAAGCGCGGTATCGCAAGCCGGGCTGGTGCTGAAATCATCAAAATCGGTCTTGACCCCATGCCCCTACCGCGCCGCTTACGACGCTTCTCTCGGCGCCGCTGAAGGGGGGATGAGCGCGCGGGATTTTGCCAAAACCCTGATCCCCACCATGCGGAGCTGGTCGGAAACGGTCTTCACCACTGCCCTTGACCAGCGCCCGAAGGACGAGGCCATGGCCATTGTCGATGAATTCTACCAGGCGTATGAAGACGAGGTCGCCGCCAATCCCGATGGCCATGCCATGGATTACGTCCATCTTGTTATCGATGTCGAAAAATCAGCGTGATCAGTGTGATCAGCCTGATCCGCGTGACCAGCGTGATCAGTGTGATCAGCGTGTCATCAGGGATTTGAGGTCAAATTCAGGGTCGGCGATCTGCCCCGGGGTGACGGGGTGGCCAGTGGTCAGGGCGGTTTTCCCCAGCATATAGGCCTGGCCATCGCCGATCGCTTCCACCGCTTTCAAGGCGCCGTCCTGAAACGACCAGAAGGACAGGGCGCCTTCGCGGCGACCTTTGCGTTCCACCACTTCAGCATCCGCCGGCACAAAGCCTGCCGATTGCAGTTTCTTGTCGTATTGTTCGGACCAGAACCATGGCACTTCATGGGCTTTCGGGTCTTCCCCCATCATGCTGGCGGCGGCGATTTCCGCGCTCATCTGGGCATGGTGAACAGATTCAATCCGCATCTGCCCACGGGTGTAACCGCCGCTACAGCGCGCAACATCCCCGATCGCCCAAATGCCCTCAACAGAAGTGCGGTAGCTGTCATCAACCGTGATTCCATTGCCGTGATCAACGCCGCTTGATGCCGCCAGGGCGAGGTCCGGCACGACGCCAATCCCCGCCACCACCAGATCCGCGCGGATGATCTCACCCTCCCCGAGGTCAAGACAAAGGGCATCACCGGAAGTGTCGATCGCCTGCACGCCAGCGCCAACGCGAATGCCGGTGCCATGGCTTTCATGAAGGGCATGGAAATAAGCCGAGGCTTCGGGGCTGGCGACGCGCGCCAGCAGACGCGGGGCCATTTCGATCACCGTCACCTCCAGCCCGCGTTTCCTTGCGCTTGCCGCCACTTCAAGCCCGATATACCCGCCGCCAATAATCACCATCGAACGGGCAGAGGTCATCGCCGCCGACAGCGATTCGGCGTCAGCCGGCACCCGCAGGACATGAACACGAGGGTCATCCCCGCCAGCCATCGGCAAGGCGCGGGGGGTGGCGCCGGTGGCCAGCACAAGCTGATCCCAGCTCACGCTGTCGCCATCACTCAAGGTCAGGGTTCTGGCCTTGGGATCGGCCGTCACGGCGTCGGCGCCACGGCGAAACTCAACGCGGTTTTCCTTATACCATTCGGCCTGCCGCATGAGGAAACTGCCGTCCCCGCCAGCGCCTTGTTCCGCCAGCCAGGCTTTCGACAAAGGCGGGCGTTCCATGGGCAGGGAGGTTTCGCGGTCAAGCATGGTGATCATGCCATCAAAGCCATGTTTGCGCAGTTGTTCCGCCATGGAAATTCCGCCATGGGAGGCGCCGACAATAACAACATGGTCAGTTGATGAAAGCGAAACTGTCATAACATTTCCTCACAGGATGATTTTATGCTAGGCGGAAGAGGTGTTAAAGCGGCAATCAGTTTTACGGAGATCACGATGAAGATCAAACCTTTTTGGAAAAACTACATTGATGGTGAGTATTCAGATGGAGGCGCCGGTCGCCTTGAGGTGACCAACCCTGCCGACGGCTCGCTTGTCGCGGAAGTCGCCATGGCCAACGCGGCGGATGTTGATCGCGCGGTTGCCGCCGCCCGCCGCGTCCAGCAATCCGGTGTCCTTGCCGCCATGCGCCCGGTTGAACTGGGGCGGCTGGTGCGCGGCATGGGGGATTACATCATGGCCCGCAAAGACGAGATCGCCACCCTGCTTTGCCTTGAAAGCGGCAAACCTTACTGGGAAGCCGTGATCGAGGTTGAGGGCGCGGTGCGGTATTTTGAATATTACGGCAATCAGGCGGAAACCATCGAAGGGCGATCGATTCCCCTTGGCGCCGGTTATCTTGATTTTACTATTTATGAACCTCTCGGGGTATCGGCGCAGATCA
This sequence comes from Alphaproteobacteria bacterium, assembly GCA_021296375.1. Taxonomy (GTDB): domain Bacteria; phylum Pseudomonadota; class Alphaproteobacteria; order Puniceispirillales; family UBA1172; genus JAGWAQ01. Next base: position 4,818 of record JAGWAQ010000074.1, on the reverse strand, counting down.
TCCCCTGGAACTACCCTCTTGAGATGGTCGCGCGGTCGCTTTCCGCCGCCCTGGCGACGGGCAATTCCTGCGTCATCAAAACCCCGGAACTCGACCCCCTGTCGGCGTTTTATTTTGCCGAAGCCGCCGAAGCGGTGGGCCTGCCGAAAGGTGCTGTTAACATTTTCTGCGGCTATGGGCCAGAAGCTGGCGCCGCTCTTGCGGGGCATCATGACATCAATCAGGTGGTGTTCACCGGTTCCGTTCAGACGGGCATCGCCGTCGCCACCGCCGCCGCCGCCAATGTCGTGCCAGCGGTGCTGGAACTGGGGGGCAAATCCGCCGCTATTGTCATGCCTGACGCTGATCTCGACCAGCTGATGGACAGCATCCGCTGGGGCATTTTCTTTAACGCCGGTCAGGTCTGCTCCGCCATGTCGCGGATCATCGCCCATGCCGATATCCATGATGAGGTGGTGGAACGCGCCGCCGCTATCGCCACCAGCCTTGATGTTGGCCCGGGGATCGAACGTCGCGAATTTGGCGCCAATATGGGGGCCATGGTTTCCGACGGGCAACGTGACCGCGCCGAAGGCATGTGCCGTGACGCCGTCGCCCAGGGGGCGCGTGCTGTTACCGGGGGCCACCGCCTCAATCGTGAGGGCAGCTTCCTTGAGCCAACGGTATTTGACGGGGTCGCCCCTGACATGACCATCGCCCAGGAAGAGGTGTTTGGCCCGGTGCTGTCGGTCCTGAAGGTCGATAATGACGCCGACGCCATCGCTGTTGCCAATGGCACGCCTTATGGATTGGTCGGCGGCATCTTCACCCGCGATATCGATCGCGCGACGCAAGCCGCGCGGCAAATCCGGGCCGGGCAGATTTTCATCAACGAATGGTTCGCGGGCGGTGTCGAAACCCCGTTTGGCGGCTACGGCAAATCAGGTTATGGCCGCGAAAAAGGCCGCGAAGCGCTGTGGAACTACGTTCAGACCAAGAATATCGCCATTAAAATGTAAATCTCGCCAAAATGTAAATCCCACCAAAATGTAAATCCCATCAGAACCGCAACGACAGGCAGGACATGCCGCCATCGATCTTGGCGCATTCGCTGTTGCCAATAGCGGTGACGGTATACCCCTCCGCCTTCAGCATCGCCTCGGTACGGGGGAAGCCGTCGGCCATCAGGATGGTGTCGTTATAGCGAATCATGTTGGCGGCGGGTTCCTCGCCATCAGGGATCAGCTTGACGTCATAACCGTCGAAACATCCACTTCTCGCCAGACGGCGGGTGGCGATGATGGTGGTGTCGTCGATCAGCCCGCAATCGGTTTTGAAATGCAGCACATCGGGGGGCGTGTCCACCACCCGCATGCTGTACCCGTGGCGGTTCAGGATAGCTTGAAGCGCATCGACCCCGTCTTGATCCGTTCGTGCCGATCGCCCCACCAGCACCTCGCGTTCGGTCACGAGGATATCCCCAGCTTCGATAAACCCGGTGGTGATGTCCTCGATGTCATCAAAAATCAGGCTCAGGGCCTGACGCATGGGGGCGACTTCGCCGCGGCGACTTTCGGCACCGGGCCGCATCATGATCGCCAGCCCCGGCAGGCAAAGCGCGGTGTCTTCGACAAACTGCGCGTCGGGGTAATCATCCAGCATCGGCAGCTCGATCACCACCGCACCAGCGTCACGCAAGGCGGCGCGATAATCAACATGATGGCGCATCATCAGCTGATAATCCGGCACCCCCTGATCTTCCGCCCGCAAGCCATTGACGGCAGAAGGGGCGGGAAAACGCGTGATGGCGGTGGCAAATTGAACAGCATGACTGGCCATGGCAGGGTCCTATTCTTCGGCTTCAACCTATTCTTCGGCTTCAAATGATGGCGGCGCGGGGTGACGTTTGCGAAGATGCTTTGTCGCCCTTCCGCTGACGCGCTTGCGCCACATCCGGAAGCTCGACGGTTTCAGATGACGGCGCATCAGCTTGATGACCTCCCCTTCGGTGTAACCTGTGCGGGATTTGATCTCATCAAAGCTGACGTCATCAGCCCAGGCCAGGTCGATCACGAGATTGGTCTCGGCATCAAGCACGGGGCGCGGCGCGTCAGGGGAAGGCGTTGATATGCTCATCCCCCCGATATAGGCGTCGCCCCTGAAACCACAAGACCTGTTCTCCCCACGAGACCTGCCTTCAGATGGCGGAAGGTTCAGTCGTCGATCGGGTCTTCGCCGTATTCATTGTCGCCATCGGTGCCGCGCAACAAGGTGAAGATGAAAATCACGATCACCCCAAGGAACGGGATCAGCAGCAGCAGAATCCACCAGCCGCTGCGTTCAATGTCATGCAGGCGGCGGATCAAGACCGTAAACGACGGGATGATCAGAAGAAGATTGACGATAATGCTGGCGTATTCATAAGACGCGATGCCGCTTCCGATCAGCATGCTGTCGATAAACAAGGTCACGAAGGACAGGATCAGGACCAGCAGAACAAACAGCCAGTATTCCTTGCGGCGGGCGCGCCCACTGATTTGAAAATATTTTGAAAGCGCTTCGAACATGACAGCCATCCCCTAATTACATGCGTGAACTCTTGATGCGGGAAATCTAATAATTTGAAATGGTTCCGTCAAGCAACACCCGACTTGAGCAAACCCGCCGCCGCAACCGATGTCAGATCATCACCGTCAACAAATGGAAGATCAGGGAAATGATCATGGCCGTCACCACCCCGCTCAGCCCCATGGCCACCGCCGCAAAGACACCGGCTTTCGGGTCTTTGGCCATGGCCCGCGCCGTGCCAATGCCGTGACTGGCAAGGCCAAGGGCAAACCCCCGCGCCGCGGTGCTGCGGATACTGGCCATATCCAGCACAAACCGCCCCAATGCCGCGCCGGTGATGCCCGTCGCGATGGTGATGATGGCCGTCAAGGAGGGCACACCGCCGATCATATCCGCAATACCCATGGCAATCGGGGCGGTGACACTGCGCGGCAGGAGCGACTTGATGGTGGAGGCCTCAAGCCCAAGCGCGACCGCCAGCCCCCAGGTGATGGCAATGGCGAAAAATGACCCCGCCAGCACCGCCACCATGATCGGCCAGCGCGCCGCCCGCACCGTCGACCAATGGGTGTAGATCGGCACCGCCAGCGCCACGGTTGCCGGCCCCAGCAAGAAATGGATGAATTTCGCGCCGTTGAAATAGCGCTCGTAATCAATCCCAAACCCCACCAGCACGGCACTCACCAAAAGGATAGTTACGGCAACAGGGTTGAGCAGGGGGAAGAGCCGCGCGGCGCGATACAGCCCGTCCGCCAGCAGGTAACACCCCAGGGTCAAGGTCAGCCAGAACAGCGGTTCCGCCTGCAAATACACCCACACTTCATAAAGCCGCGCGGCGTCAGTCATCAGCGCCCCCGTTGAGGTCTCTGCGGCTGATCAAACGGGCAAAGATCACCCCCGTCACCACAAGGGTTGCAATTGTTCCCAGAATGATCACCGCGAACACCGCCAGCAGTTGGTCTTCCAGCAAGGGCAGATGAAGGATCACCCCCACCCCGATCGGCACAAACAGCAAGGACAGATGATTGAGCAGATGGCCAGAGGTGGCGATAACGTCATCACGCATGGCGTCAAGCGCCCGTGGGCGACGCGGCAGGCGGCGCAGGATGAGCAGCAGGCCAAGCAACAGCAGCAGCCCGATCACCGGCCCGGGAATGGTCAGGTCAAAATATTTCTGCACCGCTTCGCCAACCAGTTGCAGCAGCAGGATGATGAAAACCCCTCCAAGCATGGCGTCTCCTTCCGCATGAGTGCGGTTAAGTCTAGCGAAAACTTGTTAAAAAATCGTCAACAGATCGCCAAATGGCGGGATGACACTGGCCAATGGTGATGAGTTTCCGTAAGCTGAAGCTCCAATTCACCAGAAAAGACGCGACCATGAAACTGCACGATTTCTCGACCCTGACCTTTGACTGTTACGGCACCTTGATCAATTGGGAACAAGGCATGATCAACGGGCTCAAGCCCTTGACCGACCAGCTTGATCGCGAATTGCCCCGCAATGAAATTCTTGAGGCCCATGCCCGTTATGAAAGCGGTCAGCAACGCTGGACCCCGGGGATGAAATACCATGATCTGCTGGCGATTGTGTACAAGCGCCTGGCGGAAGAATGGCGCCTGCCCTGTTCGGTTGAGGATTGCCTTGCCTATGGAAATTCCGTCAAGGACTGGCCGGAATTTCCGGATTCCGCCGACGCCCTCGCCTACCTCAAGTCCCATTACAAACTGGTCATCCTGTCGAATGTCGACAACACCAGTTTTGCCGGCAGCAACGCCCGGCTCGGGGTTGAATTCGATGCGATTTACACCGCCGAGGATGTCGGGTCCTACAAGCCCGCGGACCGGAACTTTGACTATATGCTGGAGTCCTTGTCTGCTCTTGGTGTCGACAAAAGCCAGATATTGCACACAGCGGAAAGCATGTTCCACGACCATGGGCCGGCCAATCGCCATGGGCTGAACAACTGCTGGATTTACCGCCGCCATGACCAGGACGGGTTCGGCGCCACCATGAACCCCGGCACGATGCCAAGCTATGATTTCATGTTCACTTCCATGGCGGCCATGGCCGAAGCCCATCAGGCGGAATAACATCATGACGGTTTACCATCTCGCGCAGATTAATATTGGCCGGTTCGCCGTTGACCCTGCCGACCCGGTCAATGCTGATTTCATGACCGCGCTGGATGCCATCAATGCCGAAGCTGAGGCCGCCGACGGGTTCATCTGGCGGCTGGTGGGGGAGGCCAATAACGCCACCGATATCCGCAT
>JAGWAQ010000073.1 GCA_021296375.1 Alphaproteobacteria bacterium | reverse complement strand
ATTAGTGAATTCGCACCCTTCGGTCAAGCGGAAATGGCGCAAAATCCTGCGGCCAGGTCATCGCCCCCTAATCGCTGGGCCCCCTAATCGCTGGATAGAGGCCCTTTTGGCGGGGTATGGATCTGGCGCGCGGGGCCGCTGTATTTCACCATCAGTTCAGGGTTGATCTCCGCGTCATCAGCAACCCCGAGCAGAACCCCGGCGCGCGATGATTTCCCCCGCCGTGCCACCAGTTCAGCTTTTGGCAAGGTGGTGCGCTGGGCGGGCCGCCGTGCCCAGTGGAACAGCCGGTCATAGCATTCCGCCACCACCGCCTGATAATCGGGATGACGGCCAAGATCATTGAGTTCATCGGGATCACGGGCAAGATCAAACAGCATCGGCGGGAAGCCGCCTTCGGCATGCATGAATTTCCATGCCCTGGTGGTGACCATAAACAGCCGCGCGTCATCAGGCGAAACATCGAGTGCCGTCGCCATACCGGACATCGAGTAGTCATATTCACTGATGGCGTAATCCCGCCATTGCGCGGGCGGCTCGCCATGCAGGAACGGCAGCAGGGACCGCCCCTCGATCATTTCATCAGGCACATCACCGGCAGCGAGATCAGTGAAGGTGGCGGCAAGGTCAATCGCCTCCACCAGTTCATCCACCACCGTGCCGCGGGTGGCGTCCGCCTCTGGCGACGGGTCATGGATAATCAGCGGCACTTTCACCGACGCGTCATGGAACAAGTCCTTTTCCCCCAGCCAGTGGTCCCCCATGTAATCGCCATGGTCAGAGGTGATGACAATCACGGTATTGTCCATCTGGCCGGTGTCTTCAAGATAGCGGAACAGCACCCCCATCTGATCATCGATCTGCTTGATCAGCCCCATATAGGCGGCAAGCGAAGCGTCGCGCACATCATCACGCCGGAACGCCTGGCCGATGGCATTGCCTGCAAAAGCGGCGTAAACCGGGTTCGGGTCGTTCAGCTCATCTTCATGCCGCACGACAGGCAGAAAGTCGGAGGGGCCGTACATGTCATGGTAAGGCGCTGGCACGATATAGGGCCAATGCGGCTTGATGTAGGAAAGATGGCACATCCACGGCGTGCCGCCAGCGGCCTTGCGGCTTTCCATAAAGCGGATCGCCTCACGCGTCAGCCAGGGGGTTTCGGAATCCTGCTCGCGGATATTGGCGGGACGCGCGGCGTTTTTATAAAGCCAGCCCGAGGCGATATTGCCGTCCTCATCCACCCCGGCATTGGCGTAATCATGCCAGGGGTTGTCGCCGTCATAGCCCTGCTCTTTCAGGTAGTCGTTATAGGGCGAAGGCCGGTTGTCATACTTGCCGTCAGGACCACTGGCCCATAACCCGTCATCGCGGGTAAAGACATCAAATCCGCATTCCGAAACCCGAGCCCCGATGACGCTGTCCGGCGCCAGCCCCAGCCGTGCCATGCCTTTGGCGTCAACCTTCATGTGGGTCTTGCCGACCAAGACCGCGTCCATGCCGCGGTCCCGCAAATGATCCCCCACCGTCACCTCCCCCACCTTGAGGGGGATGTTGTTCCACGCCGCCCCGTGCGAGCTGACGTAACGTCCGGTGTAAAACGACATGCGCGACGCCCCGCAGACCGGCGATTGCACATAACAGCGGCTGAACCGCACCGATTGTTCCGCCAGGCGGTCAATATGCGGCGTCTGAAGATGGGGATGCCCCGTGCAACCGAGGTAATCAAACCGCAACTGGTCAAACATAATAAAGAGAATATTTTTCGCCTTGGCCATAATGATCCTGCTTGATTGGATGATCCTGCTTGATTGGGTGATCCTGCTTGATTGAGGGCCGTTTTCACCTGACAACACAACCACAGTTTTTGATCCCGCGCATCTGTTTTATGGCGGCGGCAGCGGCCGGCATGAGGTTTGATCTCAGCCCCGATGGTGCGCTAGACTCACGCCATGTTTAGAGTAAGGAGCCGCCATGAACTGGGATGACTACGCCCATTGGGGCAGAAAAATCGCCGATTGGGGCAAGGATTACCGCCAGAATATTTCCCGCCGTCCTGTGCGGGCGCAGACCGCTCCTGGCGCCATTCGCGCGCAATTGCCCAACACCCCGCCGGAACAGGGGGAGGATATGGCCGCCATCATGGCGGATGTTGACCGCATCATCATGCCCGGCATGACCCATTGGCAACACCCCCGGTTCTTTGCCTATTTCCCCGCCAATGCCGCGCCGCCGTCGATGCTGGCGGAAATGCTGGCCAACACCATGGCGGCGCAATGCATGTTGTGGCAGACGTCACCGGCGGCGACGGAACTCGAAGGGCTGATGGTGGACTGGATGCGGCAAGCGCTGGGCCTGCCCGGCCATTTCAGCGGCGTGATTCAAGACAGCGCGTCGTCCTCCACCCTTTCGGCGGTGCTGACCATGCGCGAGCTGGCGACGGGCCATACCGGCAATCGCGAAGGGCTTTCGGGCAAAGGCAATTTGCGGATTTACGCGTCCGAAGAAACCCATTCGTCGATTGATCGCGCCTGCTGGGTGGCGGGGATTGGGCAAGAAAACCTCGTTAAAATTCCCGCCAGGGGACGTGACCTCGGGATGGACCCTGCCGCCCTTGAGCAAGCCATTGACGCTGACAGCAAGGCAGGCCATTGCCCCGCCGGCATCATCGCCATCACCGGCGGCACCGGGGTCGGGGCTTGCGATGATCTCGCCGCCATCACCGCGATCGCAAAAGCCGAAGGGCTTTACACCCATCTTGATGCCGCCTGGGCCGGGGCGGCAATGATCTGCCCTGAACTTCGGGACAGGTTCTGGCAAGGCGTCGACGGGATCGACAGCATTGTCTTTAACCCCCACAAATGGCTTGGGATTCAGTTCGACTGCTCGATCCAGTTTCTGGCGAAGCCCGAGGCGCAGCTCAACACCCTTAAAATCGAGCCGGAATACCTGAAAACCAGCGGCGGCGATGTCACCAATTATTCCGAATGGACGGTCCCCCTGGGGCGGCGGTTCCGGGCCTTGAAGATCTGGTTCATGCTGCGCAGTTACGGGCTTGCGGCCTTGCGCGAGATGATCCGTGATCACATCCGCTGGGCAGAGGAAATCTGCGAAATTATCCACGCCAAGGACGGGTTTGAGATCATCACGCCACCGATGATGAGCCTCTTCACCTTTCGTTGCCCCGGCGATGATGACGCCCAGCAACGGCTGGTCGACGCGCTTAATGATGATGGGCGAATTTACATCACCCAGGGCATGTTCAAGGGCCGCAAGGTGATCCGCTTTCAGGTCGGGCAGTTCGACACCACCCGCGATGATGTCATGATGGCGTCTGACGTGATCGACGAGGTCCACGCAAGCATAGCCCCCTGATGCCCAAGGTTAAATTTATGGCGCTAAATTTCCGGCGCTAATTGGCGTTTTCCTGCTGAGCAAAGAACGAGGTGTCTTTTGGCACTTCCGGGCGTTCCATTTCATAGGCGATGCAGCGGATCATCCCCGACACCTCCCCGCGCACCAGCTCATGGGTCAGGGTGCTGGGCAAGGCATTGGGGCTTAATTCAACGGCATCTTCGGAATAATAGGTGGTGATGTAAAGCGTCCGCGGGCCGTCCGAAAGATTGGGGGCGGACCCGTGCAAAAGGCTGGCGTGCATCAAGCACACCGACCCGGCCTTGCCGATGCATGTGGTGATCCTGTCCTGATGGGCGTCATGGACCTCATCCGCCACCGCGCCGGTGAACACCCCGTTATGCCAGAGCGAATAGAGCGGCCCTTTGTGGCTGCCGGGCACCACCTCAAGGGGGCCGTTGTCGAGCGTCACGTCATCAACAAACAGCAATGCCGTGATCATGTCGTCATTGGTCATCGGCTGGAAGGTGAAATCCTGATGGAACTTGACCTTGGTGGCCGCCCCCGGCAATTTGGTGTTGACCTTGCCGTGGTGGAAGCGAATGGCGGGGCCGATCAGCTCAGCGACCAGATCAACCGTGCGGGCATTGCGCATGACATGGGCAAACACATCGGACACTTCTTCAGGGGATTGCACCCGCCGAAGGGCAGGTTGCTGCGCTGTATGGCTCGGCTCAAGGTCAAAGCGTTTGCGGCCGTCGAGGGTCTCGCCGTAATCTTCGGTATGCTGGCGGCTTTCCTCAATCCAGCCGTTAATAACAGCGCGCAGTTGCGCCAGTTCATCAGCGGTGACGGCATCTTCAACAACCAACACCCCCTCAGTCCAAAACTGGTCTTTCTGCGCTTCGGTTAACTGTGCCATGGACACCACCTCCCCCCCATCAATGATGAGGAATATCTAATCACAACACGGCGTCATGCGCATCGATATTTTTTGAAAAAATCAGGCGCCAGTTGTGGCTTTACCGGTGGCTTACCTGGTGGCTTTGGTGGGGGCGGCGGTGATCCAGCCGCCACCAAGCAGGTGGTCCGGGTTATCGGCATCATAAATGGCGGCGGCCTGCCCTGCCGCGATGCCGTATTGCGCTTCATCCAGCGCCAGTTCCGCGATGCCCTGGCCATCTTCTGGCCAGGCGGTGATGCGTGCCGCCATGGCGGGGGCCGTGTTGCGCAGGCGCGCCAGCACCGCTTGCCCGTCAGCAGGGGGGGTGCCATCCAGCCAGTTGACGTCATTGATCTGGACCATTTCGCAAGCCAGCAGATCCTTGCTGCCGACAATAACTTTATGGTTCGGGGCGTCAATCGCCACCACATAAAGCGGGCCGTCGGCCTCATCCGCGTCTTTGCGGCCGCCGATACCAAGGCCCTTGCGCTGGCCAATGGTGTAATCAATCACGCCGTTATGCTCGCCAAGCACCGTGCCATCGTGATGAACGATCTGCCCCGGTTCAACCGCGCCGGGGCGCAACCGCCGCACGACATCGCCATAGCGGCCGTTCGGCACAAAGCAAATATCCTGACTGTCGGGTTTATCGGCAATCATCAGCCCAAAGCGTTTGGCATGGGCGCGGGTTTCGTCCTTGTCCATGCCGCCAAGCGGGAAACGCAGATAATCGAGCTGGTCCGGCGTCGTCGCGAACAGGAAATAGGATTGGTCCTTGCCGGCATCGACCCCGCGCAGGAGTCGCGCCCCCTGCCCCAAATCTTCACGACGAACATAATGACCGGTGGCAAGGCATTGCGCCCCCAGCTCGCGCGCTGTCTTGAGCAGATCCGTGAACTTCACCGTCTGGTTGCAACGCACGCAAGGGATCGGGGTTTCGCCGCGCAGGTAACTGTCGGCGAAATCATCCATCACCTGGTCCTGAAAGCGGGATTCGTAATCCAGCACATAATGCTTGATGCCGAGATTGGCGGCCACGGTGCGGGCGTCGTGAATGTCAGACCCGGCGCAACAGGCGCCTTTTGCCTTGATCGCCTCACCATGGTCATAAAGCTGGAGCGTGATGCCCACGACATCATAACCTTCTTCCACCAGCAGCGCGGCGGTGACGGAACTGTCGACCCCGCCGGACATCGCCACCACCACCCGGGTGTCTTCAGGACGCGCGGCAAAACCCAGCGAATTGATCGCGGCCGTCGGTGCTGAAGATGGGGGGGGAGGTGTCGTCATGGCGTTTAGTCGTCGTCGGGAAGGCGCAGCTTGAGGCCATCGAGATCATCCGTCATTTTGATCTGGCAGCCCAGGCGTGAGGTGTCTTCAAGGCCAAAGGCCAGGTCGAGCATATCTTCTTCATCGGCGGAAGGGGCGCCGGTCTTTTCAACCCAGGCTTCATCCACCACCACATGGCAGGTGGCGCAAGACAGGCTGCCGCCACAAGTGCCTTCAAGGCCGATGCCATTGTCACGGCCGATTTCCATCACGCTAAGGCCAGCGTCGGCTTCGATCGTTACTTCAGAACCGTCACGTTTAACGAAAATAACTGAGGGCATGTGATCTTCCTTCTTTTCTTTGATGATGTGAATATCTAAATCAGGCTTGCTTATAGAGCTTCAGCCAGGTTTCGGCAAGCCTGTCGAATTCCGCTTCGGTGCTGGCCCAGCCACTGGAAATCCGGACGGTGAAATCAGCACGTTCGGCCTCCCCCATCGCCATCAGCACATGGCTGGTTTTGACTTTGCCCGAAGAGCAGGCCGCCCCGGCGCTGATCGAAATCCCCGCCAGGTCAAACGCCATGATCTGGGTTTCCGCTGTCTTGCCCGGCATGGTGATGGCGGTGGTGTTCCCCAACCGCGGGCAGCCATTGCCAAACACATGGGCATCAGGCGCTTCGGCCTTGATGCGCGCTTCGAAATCACGATGCAGGGCATGAAGCCGCGGCATGATATCCCCTTCAGCCATGACCGCTTGCGCCGCCGCGCCAAAGCCGACGATTCCTGTCAGGTTTTCCGTTCCCGGGCGACGGTTCTTTTCCTGCCCGCCGCCATGGGTGCGGGGATGACTGGCCAGCCCTTCGCGCTGGATCAAGGCGCCAATCCCCGTTGGCCCGCCAATCTTATGCCCTGACACTGACATCAAATCGAGCCCAGAGGCGGCGAAATCAAGGCTCAGTTTCCCCAGCCCCTGCACCGCGTCGCTATGGACAAGATGCCCGTGGTCACGAGCGATACGGATAACGTCATCAAGCGGCTGGATAACGCCGGTTTCATTATTGGCCGCCATGACCGACACCACACTGCCTTCAGGGGCATCGGCGCAAGCGCGGGCCAGATCATCGCCATCAATGCTGCCGTCGCCATGAACCGCGATGCGGCGGGCCTCTGGCGCGCAATCCAGCACCGCGACATGTTCAACAGCCGAAGTGATGACCGACGGCGCCCGACGCAACAGCGCCATGGCATTGGCTTCCGTGCCGCCTGACGTGAAGATCACCTCTTCCGGCATGGCCCCGCATAACGCCGCCACCTGGCGACGGGCGGTCTCGACCTTGAACCGCGCGTCCTGCCCAAAGCCATGGACAGATGACGGGTTGGCCGGTGGACCAAGCGCCGCCACCATGGCGTCGCGCGCTTCCGGCCTTAATGGCGCGGTGGCGTTGTAATCAAAGTAAATGTTCAAACGGGGCGCCTTTTGCGTGATTTTTCCGGATGCGTATCTTCGGTCAATGCACCATCTCCGCGGTCATCATCATCAAGGCCGTCATCACCATCAAGATTATCTTCAAGCGCGTTGAGACGGGAGCGCAAGCTTTGCACTTCATCGAGCAAACCGGTAATCGCACGGTCACGCGCATCGGCCGTGCCGTCAACAGGGGTGCCATAAGCATTGAAGACCGGCGCTTCACCCGGCTTCTTGGCGGAAATGGCGCGCGCCGGAATCCCCGTCACGGTAATCCCCACGGCGACATCTTTCACCACCACGGAATTGGCCCCGACCCGGGCGCAACGATTGACCGTGATCGGCCCGAGAATTTGAGCGCCAGCCCCGACAATAACATCATCACCGATTGTGGGGTGACGCTTGACGTGCCGCTGGCTGTCGCTGTCAACGCTGGGCAGAACCCCCCCCATGGTGACGCCATGGTAGAAAGTCACGTCATTGCCGATCGTCGTGGTTTCCCCGATCACCACCCCCATGCCATGGTCGATAAAGAACCGTTTGCCGATGGTGGCGGCGGGGTGAATTTCAATCCCCGTGAGCCAGCGCGCCACCTGCATGATGAACCTTGCGATAAACCGCATGCGCCACCGCCAGAGTTTATGGGCCAGCCGATAGGCCAGCATGACATGGACCGACGGGTAGAGAAAAAGCACGCTTAACCGGCCGCCTGCCGCCGGATCACGGGCGATGACCGAATCAAGTTCTTCAAATAGATTTCTCAGCATCGTGTCGTCCCTGTTCAGCAGGTTTATTCTGCAGGTCTGTTCAGCGGGTCTATCCTGCGGGTCTGTTTAGCGGGCCCCATCGAGGCGCCCGTCAATGA
>JAGWAQ010000072.1 GCA_021296375.1 Alphaproteobacteria bacterium | reverse complement strand
GGCGCTGAAGTGACGATCAGCAGGCCCGCCAGTGATTTTGACTACCAGCTCGGTGATGGCGAGGTGATGGATTACGCCGCGTTCATCGCGGAAGTGACGTCGGGCGGATTTGAGCAAGGTCTGGACGGCAATGACACGACAACGCTGACCACGCCTTACATCGCGCCCACCCCCGGGGAATTGTTCATCCTTGTTGGCGATACCGAGGTGTTTTCCGGCGGCAGCCCTTTGCTGGATGAAAATGCCGATGGGTCGACAACCGCTATTGCCCTGGGTGTATTGGGGGGGCATTCCGGAGCCGCCACCAGCTACGCCACCACCACGGCAGGGTTCAGCATCACCGAAAGCGGCGGCGCCTATACCCTCAATTACACCGGCAGTGATTCCGGTGATTTCGAGGCGGGCGACCGCCTGACGGTGACGGTAACGGCCACTACCAGCGGCCAGGACACCAGCTATGATTATGTCATCAATCTGCGTGATATCAATGACGCGCCAGCGGTGACGCCCAATCTGGATGGCGGCAGCCAGTCGCAGAACAACGGCATGATCGCCGAAAATGCCGACAGCTCCAGCGCCGCGGTTAATATCGCGGGGTTGAGCTTTAAGGTCGCGGATCAGGATAGCGGTGACGCGGCGGAACTCGCTGCTGATAATTTCACCCTGACCTCCACCACTGACGGGGTGGATGACGCCGCCTTGAGGGCATTGTTCGAAGTTTATGTCATCAGCGGCACAGGGGCCGACGCCTTGTTCGGGATGCGCCTCAAGCAAGGCCAGAGCCTCGATCACGAAAGCCAGAACGCCTATACCTTCACGGTCACTTATGGGGATGATAATGCCGACAGCCATTCCAACGGCGCGCTCAGCTCTGCCCCGCTTGCCCTGACCATCACCGTGACGGATGCGCTGGATACCGATATTCTGCCCGCAACGCGCAATATTGTGCTGGCTGAAAACACCAAAGACGTGGTGGTGTTTGACGCGCTGGTGCCGGATGTCGCTGGCAATACAGCAATATTCCTGCCGGGCCTTGGCGGGGCTGATGCCGACAAGTTTGACTTTGACGCCACCACACGCACCCTCAGCTTCAAGGATGGCATGGTGCCCGATCACGACACCGATCAAACCAGCTACACCGTGACGGTGCGGGCATCGGAAACCCCGGGTGGGGCCGGCGCCGCCCGGGTGTCGACGCAGACCGTCACCGTCGCCATTACGGACATCAACGACGAGGCGCCGGTCATCACCGGCACGGGCGGGGTGTTTGCTGAAGGCACCGAAATTGCCATCACGACGGCGGTCTTCACGCCGTCCATCACCACCGATCTGGATGATTCCACTAATGACAGTATCACCTGGGAATGGGTAGGTGACGGGTCAACTGATGACAGGAACCTGTTTAACCTCAACACCGAAACCGGCGAGGTGACGTTCAAGGTGGCCACCACCCCTGATCGTGAAACCAAGGACAGTTATGACTTCACGGTGCGCGCCATCGTGGTCAATGGCGGCCAGACCACGACGGCGGATCATGACGTGACCCTGACGGTGACGGACAGCAATGACACCGCCCCGACGCTGATCATCGCCACCGCCAGCGGGACCGTCACCGAAGACGGCACCCTGACGGTGTCGGCGCAAGACCTGACCATTGCCGATGTCGACACGGTGGATACCGCCACCAGCCTTGAGGTCTATGTCACGGCAGGGGATGACCCCGCCACCCCTGATGATGCAAGCACATCGGTGGTTTATGATTCTCGAGATCTTAATTCGGAGAGCAGGACGGACACCGAAATTTCTGGTGCTTACGGGACGTTCACCTTCACCCGCGCGGCGGACGGGTCGGTGACCTGGGCCTATGCGCTCGACAACACGAATGCCGCGGTTCAATTGCTGGATGCGGGCGAGACGCTGGCGGACAAGGCCATGGTCATCGTCTATGACGCGGCGGACAACACCTCTCCCGTTCGTGAAGTGACGGTGACGATCAATGGCGTCGATGAGCCGGTGACGTCGATCCAGCTCGGGGCCAGCTCCTCTTCCCGCGCTGAGGGAGATGTCGGGGCCAGCGCGATTGACCTCACCGATGTCACGTTGCAGAACGCGAATGGTTATGCCATCAGTGAAGCCACCAGCGATAACCGTTTTGAGGTGGTGGGCGGCAAATTGCGCATCAAGGCCAATGCGGAATTTGATCACGAAACCGCCGACAGTATTGACGTGACGGTGACGGCAACTCGTGCCAATTTTGACGATGTCACCGCCACCTACACCTTGAGCTTGACTGATATCAACGACGAAGCGCCGGAGTTGATCGGTTTTGAACTCGGAGGCGCCGGGGCGGAGGCCATTGACGGCAGCGAGGCCGGTGGCCTTGTCACTTTCGGCTACCTGAAGTCTGACCTCGGGGATGATGGCGATGACAGCAATGACCCTCCCGGCTCCGGTGAAGATGAATTGCACGGTGATGACGTGGTGACGTGGACCCTGACAGGGGCTGACGCCGATCTGTTTGAAATCACGGATGAGTTTGGTTCCGTGTCCTGGAAAAACCGGACGGATATCGATTTTGAAACAAAGTCATCCTACGCTTTTACCCTTACCGCCAAAGTGGTGAACACCGAGGTGGAAAGCGGGGATGAGGGCGAAACCGCGTCCAAGGACTTTGTCATCAATGTCACCAATGTCAATGATCAGACGCCAGAACTGCTGGGGTCGCCGCCGGTTGATATTGCCGAAGGCACCGTGATCAGCTCCGATACCGTGCTGTTCACCCCGATCGTCATCTCCGAATTCGGGAGCGACGGGGATGATAGCAACAATGCCTTGAGTGAACTCCATGAAGACGATGTGCTGGATTGGACTCTCACCGGCGCCGATGCCGATTTGTTCAGGATTGACAATTCGGAGAAAACTGAAGACGGCATAAACCCAACCGGCGTGGTGACGTTCAAATCCGACACTACCCCTGACCATGAGGAAAAATCCTCGTATAACGTCACGGTCAATTTGAGGGTCCTGAACGGCCAACATGAGACGCGGAATACTTATGACTTGACGATTAATGTGACGGATATTCTGGAAGCCCCCACGCTTGCCGAAACCGCCACCGTATCGGTGGATGAGGGCACGACGGCGGTCAAGACGTTTGACGCCATCACCCCGGATATTGAAGGCAATACCATCACCTGGGCGTTGCTTGAGCAAAACGACCACGCGTCCTTTAACTTTAACACCACAACCCGGGTGTTGACGTTCAAGACAGCACCGGATTTTGAGGTCAAGGCCAGTTACACCGTCAAGGTGCAGGTGACGGAAACCGACGCCGATGACAGCAATAACACCCAGTCAACCATCCAGACGCTGACGGTCAATATCAATGACCTTGGCCTGATCTTTGGTGGGGATATGTCAGGTTCGGTCACGGAAGATGACGCCACCACCGCGACGGGCATCCTGACCGTCACTGATCCTGATGGCGGCACTGTCCCGAACCTCGCACTGCAATCAAGCCCGACGGGGACTTACGGCTCAATCGCACTTCAAGGTGAAGGCAATCGCACCTGGATCTATACGCTGGACAGCACGCGTGCCGCCACCAACGCCCTGAATGCCGAGGAAAGCGTGGTCGATAGTTTCACCGTTATCGTGGATGGCGTCACCGCCACGATCAATATCACCGTCACTGGCGTCAATGATGCGCCGGTGATCACGGTGGATGAAGCGTCTGCGCAAATTTCCACTGCGCGTGATTTTGATGACACCGGACTTCGGTTTAAGGTCACTGACCCTGATGGCGGGGAAACCCCCGGTGTCGGGGAGACGGTTGACTTCAGCCGGTTCACCCTGACGTCAACGAATACAGACGCGATCACCACCGCTGATTTGCAGTCCGCGTTTAAGGTCTACACCGTGTCGGGGTCAAGCTTCAGCGCTGCTTCTGGTGATGATCAATATGTCTTCGGGGTGCGGACGGCATCGGGCCAGACGCTTGATGATTTTGGCAATGTCACGTTCACCATCACCTATACGGATGAAGAAAGCGCGGTTTCAGCGCAGTCGGAAACGTTTACCCTCGCCGTCCTGCCCGATTATTCGAGCTACCTGCGGTGGGAGTCGACGCCGCCTGAAAACAACCCGGCGGGGATGTACCAGTATGGTGACAATGACACGCCTGATGATTTAAGTGATGACGCGCTCTTGACCGTTGACTCCGGGGATGACCCGTTGGCAGGAACCCAGCTTGTTTACCTCGACAACCGCATTCCCGTAGGTAGTGATGATGTGTTGGATGTCGATGCCGGCGCCGGGGATGATATTTACGCCATTTCCAAAGGGCTGGAGCGGGATATCGAGATTGCCGAAACGGGCCCGGGCACGACGATCATCCAGCTTGGCCCTGATGTTGATGTGCTGGAGAGCGCGGAACTCAATAGCCCGCTTTTCCAGGGGCATCTGCTGACGATCGATACTGACACCACTAATGAGATAGCTACCGATACCGTCACCCTGCGTGTCGGCTCGGCCCAGGATATCGAGATTCTGGATCTTGGTGATCCTGCTCCGGAGCTGATGGGTTTTTCTGATTATCTGACGGCGATGTCATTGGAAGGTGGTATTTGATCTGAGGCAAATTTTGGCCTTTGGGCTGCAGGGACTGTGTTGTTCCTGCAGCCTTTTTATATTTTGCCTTCCGCCAGGTCTTTTAACCCCTCGACGACGCGGGCGTAACTTTCGCGGGCGGATTTGGCGGAATGCCGCGCCCGCATATAGCCATGGGGCAAGCCGCGCTCGGTGTGCAGGCGGCAGTTGACCCCGGCCTGCTTGAGCTTTGCCGCGTAATCCGGGGAATCGGAGTAGAGGGGGTCACAGCCCGCGCCAATGATCACCGCGGGCGCCAGTTGCGCCATCCCTTCAACATCCTGATAGGCCATGGGCGGGGTCAGGGCATCCTCCCGCAAGGGGCAATCAAAATAGGTTTCCCAGTAATATTTAACTTGCGCGGTGGTCAGCAGGGGCGCTTCCGCATGCTCAAGATAAGACCCCTGGTCAAGCCGACCCCCCAGCATGGGGTAAATCAGCAGTTGTCCGGCAACGGCCGCCCCGACCTCACAGGCCAGCATGGCGGCAAGCCAGCCGCCGGCGCTATCCCCCATCACCAGCACCGGGCCGCTTGATTGCGCGATCAGCTGGTCCAGCACCGTCCGGCAATCTTCCAGCGCGGCGGGGTGCTTGTGTTCAGGGGCAAGGCGGTAATCCACCGCCGTGATGGCAAAACCCGTGTCAAGGCAGAGCGTGCCGCAAATATCATCATGGGTGTCAAGATTGCCGACCACAAACCCGCCGCCATGAATATAGAGAACCTCAACCGTCGCTTGAGCATTATCGGCGGCATCTCGGGTGTAGCGGCGTGTCGCGACGCCAGCTTGATTTGTATCGGTGACGTTAACCCCTTGCGGGCGGCCGGGGTGGAAATGGGCACAGAGCGCGTTGTACTGCGCCCGCTGGTGACGCTCACCCCGCTGGTTATCAATTCCTTGCAGGGTGGCGGGGTGGTGGGCGTTGGTCTCCTCAATGAAAGCCCAGACATCGGCATCCATGATCGCGCGGTAATCCATTTGTCCCTCCTGTGGTGCGGCCAGTGCCGCCGCGATGGTGGGGTTAAGCATGTCGCCGAAACCGCCGCTGATCAAGAGGAACGTGGCGCCACCACCGGATTGTGGCCGTATTGGCGCGAGGCTTGGCGCAAGGGGAGGGCCAAAGCAGGACCAAAGCAGGGCCGCGGGCCAGAGCAGGGCCAGAGCAGGGCCGGAAAATGATCAGATATTTTTTTAATCCACTGAAAATAAACATAAAATAATTTTGGGATAATTCACGTTTTGTTAACCATTATTTGCTAGTATTTTTCTCAGCAATCGTTCTGGCTACGGGTTTTTGGCCCGCGTCGGGGCGGTGCTCACGGTGTTACCGGGCCGTATGGTGTCCCCAAAAAATTTGAAATTTCACACGGAAGCATGGCGCGCGTGCCGCGTCAGCGTTTCCGGATAAATTTGCGCATCACATCCTTGCGCCACATCTTTTCATGGATTTTGCCTTCCGTGGAAAGTGCAGGGGTGAATTTTTGGCAGAGATAAATTTTTCTTTGGAGGAAACCAGACCATGGCCAGTGTCATCACCTATCCCGAGCAATTCTTCAAATACAACGGCGAAGAGTACCTGCTGTTCACCCTTGATGCTGACGGCAATTTTATTCAGGTCGAACCGCAGCCGGGGAAAGCGGATCTTTCTGGCGACGACTGGCTTATTCTGGATGGCACCACGCCAGCGTTCTCACCGGCGTTAGGGGGCGGGAAAGACACCTATGTGGTGACAAAGGAACTGGCTGAAGATGTTGCTATTCATGAATTTGATCGGGGCAACCGCTTGCTGTTTCATCGTGATGTCATGATCAAATCCGTCGGTGAGGAAAAAAACGGCGTGCGCAAGATTACGTTGGAAAACGACACGGTCATCACCGTTATTGTTGATTATAACTTTGAGTACGGCGTTGAGGGCGCGGCCAGTCAGGCGATGCCCAAGGGGGTGACGGAATTTGCCACCGAACACGGCGCCGAGGGCTACGTGGCCCCGATGTTCACATCAGATGTGCCGGATAATCTGTCGATTGATGAAAATGTCGATGACTCTGGGACCAGTAGTTTTCTCCATCAAGTTATGACGGATACAGCAACCAGCTACAGCCTCGTGGCAAAGCTTAATACCGCTGATGGTCAAGATGTCTCAAGTGATTTTGAAATCATGAACGATGCAACGAATTTTGGCAAGATTTTGTACAAAGGCACGGGTTATGACGCCGAAGAGGTGACGCAAGTGGTGATCACCGTCACCGCCAGCTATGGAGCCGGGACAGTCGACCAGAACTTCACCGTGGCGATTAAAGACCTCTTGGACGAAGCCCCCAACCTTGCCGCTATGGATACCGTCGCGGATGAAGAACGCACGACGGCGGTCAACACATATGACGAAATCACGCCGGATATTTCGGGCAATGCCATCAGCTGGGCGTTGTCGGGGACTGATGCCGCGTCCTTCAGTTTTGACGCCGCGACCCGCGCGCTGAGCTTCAAGAACGCGCCGGATTATGAAACGGACGCCACCAGCTACACGGTGATTGTGACGGCGACGGAAACCGACGCCAATGATGACACGATCACGACGTCGAGCATGCAGACGGTGACGGTCAATGTGACAGACATCAATGACGAGGCGCCGACGCTGAGCATTACCAACGCCACTGGCACGGGCACCGAAGATGGCACCCTGACGGTATCGGCGCAAGACCTGTCCATTGCCGATGCCGACGCGGTGGATACCGCCACCAGCCTGAATATTTATGTCACCACCGGCACTGATGACCCGACCAATGCCAGCACGCAAGTCACGCATACGGCAGATGATTCCACCGACACTGATGTGGATGGCACTTACGGGACGTTCACCTTCACCCGCGCGGCGGACGGGTCGGTGACCTGGGCCTATGCGCTCGATAATGATGATGATGATACCGATGCGCTGGCTGGGGGGGCGTCGGTCACTGACACCGCCAAGGTCATCGTGATTGATGCCGCTGGCGCCACCTCCAGTGTGGTGACCTTGACAGCAAACATCACCGGCGCCAATGACGCGCCTACGGTTGCCGTCACCACGGCGGCGGGGACCATCAACCAAAGCACCCGGGGCAATGTCGCGGGCCTCCGCTTTACGGTTGATGACCCTGACGCAGGGGAGGTGCTCGACCTGACGAAATTCACCCTGACCTCAACGAATACAGACGCGATCACCACCGCTGAACTGCAGTCCACACTTGAGGTCTACACCGTTTCGGGTTCGGA
>JAGWAQ010000071.1:15296-18105 GCA_021296375.1 Alphaproteobacteria bacterium | reverse complement strand
CCGCTACGGCAACGCGCCGCGGTTCATCATGGTCACGACGGTCAGGACGCCCCGTCGCGACATAGCAAAACGCACAGGCGCGGGTGCAGACGGAGCCTAGAATAATCATCGTGGCGTGTTTTTTCTGCCAGCATTCGCCGATATTCGGGCAAGCCGGCTCTTCGCAAACCGTCACCAGGTTGTTTTCCCGGACAATATCGCGCGTCGCTTGATAGCCTTCGGATGTCGGGGCGCGCACCTTGAGCCAGTCGGGACGGCTGGGTTGCGGCTGTTGGGCGTTTTTGGCCTTTTCAGGATGCCGCGCCGCGCCGGTCAGCCCCTGCCCCCGCCAGATCACCTGATCATTCTGTTTTGATGATGTCGTCATGTGATGATCCTTATCAACCCCATCGGGAACAACTCCTCATCCCCAAAACTGCCGTGCTTCTAAAATGCCGGGCCTCTGGAAAAAAAGGGCCCTCTAAAAATGGATAGCCTTGCCAAAAGCGTCAAGTACCGATTCATGCATGGCTTCCGACAAGGTTGGATGCGGGAAGATCGTGTGCATCAGGTCTTCTTCCGTGGTCTCGAGCTTGCGGGCAATGACATAGCCTTGAATAAGTTCCGTGACTTCAGGCCCGATCATATGCGCCCCCAGCAAGGCGCCGGTCTTGGCATCAAAAATGGTCTTGATCATGCCGTCATCATCCCCCAGGG
Source organism: Alphaproteobacteria bacterium (assembly GCA_021296375.1). Taxonomy (GTDB): domain Bacteria; phylum Pseudomonadota; class Alphaproteobacteria; order Puniceispirillales; family UBA1172; genus JAGWAQ01. The sequence continues at coordinate 17,409 of JAGWAQ010000071.1, read as the reverse complement.
CAATCGCCTTGCCATTTGCCAGAAACGGGAAACGACCGACCTTGATGTCATGGCCTGCGTCACGCGCCGCCTGTTCCGTCAACCCCACGGAGGCCACTTGCGGACGGCAATAGGTGCAGCCCGGCACATCGGTTTTCTCAACCCCGTGGCCTTCGGCCCCGCGGGCAATATGTTCCGCCGCGATGATCCCCTCATGGCTGGGTTTATGGGCCAGCCACGGCGCGCCGGACATATCCCCGATGGCATAAATTCCCGCCTCTCCTGTCCGCATCGACCCATCGGTGATGACATGCCCGCGGTCAAGCTTGACCTTGGTGTTCTCAAGGCCAATGCCATCGGTATTGGCGGTGATGCCGACGGCAAGGATCATCCGGTCAGCGGTCAGCTCTTCCGTCGTGCCGCCGCCCTCAAGAGAGGCGGTGACGCCGGATTTCCCCGCCGTCACTTGCCCAAGCTTGACGCCCTTGCGAATGGTGATGCCGCGTTTCGTGAAGGCTTTTTCCGCCATTGCCGAAATCTCGTGGTCCTCAGCGGGCAGGATGCGATCCATCGCCTCCAGCACCGTCACCTCTACCCCCATGTCGGCATAGAATGACGCAAACTCAATCCCGATGGCGCCGGACCCCACAACGATCAGGGTTTTCGGCATCGCTTTAGGGGTCATGGCATCACGATATGTGACGATATGTTCGCCATCTGCCGTGATCCCCGGCAGATCCCGGGCTTTTGCCCCTGTCGCCAGCACGACGTTTTTGGCCGTCAGGGTGGTGCCGTCATCAAGCGCCACTTCGCGCATCCCGCCGGACAATTTGCCCAGCTTGGCGGAGGCCATGAACACCTCGATCTTGTTCTTTTTCATGAGATGCCCGATGCCGCTGGACAATTGCCTGGCCACCGCCCGTGAACGCTTGACCACCGCCGCTAAATCGACTTCAGCCGCGCCAACCTTGATGCCGAAATCAGCGGCATGGTCGATCATGTGCTTGACTTCCGCTGACCGCAGCAAGGCTTTGGTGGGTATGCAACCCCAATTAAGGCAGATGCCCCCCATGTTTTCGCGTTCGACCACCGCCGCCCTAAGCCCTAACTGGCTGGCGCGAATGGCCGCCACATAACCGCCAGGGCCGCCGCCGATCACCACTACATCAAAACTGCTCATGGGTTTTCCTTTCCGCTTCAGGCCAAGGCCAGAACAGGGTTTTCAACAACCTCTTTGAAGGCTTTCAGCCAGGCCGCGCCCACCGCCCCATCAACAACACGGTGATCACAGGACAAACTCGCCGTCATCATGGTGGCGATGGTCAATTGCCCGTCACGCACCACGGCCCGTTCCTCGCCTGCGCCAATCGCCAGGATAGCCCCTTGCGGCGGGTTGATCACCGCGCTGAAGGACGTCAGCCCATACATGCCGAGGTTGGAGATGGTGAAACTGCCGCCGGTGTATTCTTCCGGCATCAATTTCCCGTCACGGGCGCGCTGGGCGAGGCTGGCCATTTCAGTTGAAATGGCATTCAGGCCCTTTGTTTCAGCATGGCGGATGATCGGCGTCACGAGACCGCCGTCAATCGCCACCGCCACGGAAATATCGGCATGATGCCAAAGCCGGGTATGGGTGCCTTCCCATGAAGCATTAGCCGCAGGAACACGCATCAACGCCACCGCCGCGGCTTTGATGATCATGTCATTGACGGAAATTTTTACACCGTCAGGGGCATGGGCATTGAGCGATTTGCGCGCCGCCAGCATCGCCCCGATATCAATATCCATATTGAGGTAGAAATGCGGGGCGTCTTGCTTGGATTGCTGGAGCCGTTCGGCGATCACCATCCGCATCTGGGAGTTTTCAACCAGCGTCGAGTCCTCCCCCCCGTGGACAGGGGTGGCCGCCCCCGAAGATGCGGCAGAAGATGCGGCCCCCGAAAATGCGGCAGAAGAAGCGGCAGAAGATGCGGTAACGCCGCCAGCCATCGCGGCATTGACATCGGCCAGAATAATCCGCCCGCGAGGGCCGGACCCCGTCACGCGCGTGATGTCCAGTCCATTATCGGAAGCAACGCGCCGCGCCAGAGGGCTGGCAAAGACACGCTCGCCTTTTGCGGCGGAAGCTGGCGAG
>JAGWAQ010000071.1:14572-15255 GCA_021296375.1 Alphaproteobacteria bacterium | reverse complement strand
GGCGCAATTGCGGCCTCACCGCCCCCGAGGGCGCTGTCTTCACCGTCGTCGAGGATTTCCGCGATCACCGCGCCAACCGCCACGCCTTCCGTGCCTTCAGCAACGGTGATGCTGGCCATTTTGCCGTCATCAAGGGCTTCGACTTCCATCACCGCCTTGTCGGTTTCAATCTCGGCGATGACATCCCCTGAGCGGACGTCATCCCCTTCCTTGACCAGCCATTTGGCCAGTTTGCCTTCCGTCATGGTGGGGGAAAGCGCGGGCATGGTTACGATAGCCATGTTACGCCCCCTTCCCGCGATAGCAGACCTTGCGGGCCGCTTCGGCGATATCATTGACTTGCGGCAGTGCCAGTTTTTCAAGGTTTTCGGCATAAGGCATCGGCACGTCCTTGCCCGTTACCCGCGCCACAGGGGCGTCGAGGTAATCAAACGCCTGCTCATTGACCTGGGCGATCAATTCCGCCCCGATCCCCGCAAAGGGGAAGCCTTCTTCGCAAGACACCATGCGGTTGGTTTTCATCACCGATTGCATGATGGTGGCGCTGTCGAGCGGACGCAGGGACCGCAGGTCGATCACTTCCGCCTCAATGCCTTCCTTAGCCAGTTCTTCGGCGGCATCAAGGGCTTTGCCCACCATGATGGAAAACGCCGTAATCGTGACATCACTGCCTTCACGGACAA
>JAGWAQ010000071.1:6410-14436 GCA_021296375.1 Alphaproteobacteria bacterium | reverse complement strand
GGCGCGACGACCTTCAGCCCCGGGCAATGGGCATACCAGCTGGCGTAGCACTGCGAATGCTGCGCCGCCACGCGAGAAGCCGCGCCATTAGGGCCACGGAAGACAATCGGGCAACCCATCTGACCGCCCGACATGTAAAGCGTCTTGGCGGCGGAATTGATGATCTGGTCAATCGCCTGCATGGCAAAATTGAAAGTCATGAATTCGATGATCGGCTTCAGCTCTCCAAACGCCGCGCCAACACCAAGACCGGCAAAACCCATTTCCGTGATCGGCGTGTCCACCACACGGCGGGGGCCAAATTCATCGAGCAGACCTTGGGTGACTTTATACGCCCCTTGATATTCGCCGACCTCCTCGCCCATGACGAAGACGCTGGAATCACGCCGCATTTCTTCGGCCATGGCATCGCGCAAGCTTTCGCGCACCGTCATTGTTACCGCACTGCCACTGGCAACCGGTGCGACCGGCGCGGCCGGTTCGACTGGTGCGGCCGGTGCGACCGGCGCGGTCGGTTCAACTGGCGCGGCCTTCGCGGCCGGTGCGACCGGTGCGGCCGGTGCGACCGGCGCGGCCGGCGCGGCCTCTTCGCCTTCACCGGCGATTTCGGCGATCACCGCCCCGACGGCAACGCCATCAGTACCGGCATCAACAAGGATTTTCGCCACCACCCCGTCTTCGAGGGATTCGACTTCCATCACGGCTTTATCGGTTTCAATTTCGGCAATGACATCCCCTGAACGGACATCATCCCCTTCCTTGACCAGCCATTTGGCCAGTTTGCCTTCGGTCATGGTGGGCGACAGGGCGGGCATGGTTACGGCGATGCTCATTCTGCGGCTCCTTCAATCAGCGTGTCGGCAATCAGAATATCGGTCCAGAGTTCCGCCTCGTCAGGCAAGGGGCTTTCCTGGGCAAATGTTGCGGAATCCGCCACCACGGCCTTGACCGACGCGTCGATCTCCTTGAACTGGCTTTCATCAGCGCCTTCCTTGATCATCAGCTCTTTCAGGTGATCAATCGGGTCATGCTGTTTGCGCATGGCGTCGACCTCTTCGCGGGTGCGGTATTTCGCCGGGTCCGACATGGAATGGCCACGGTAACGATAGGTCTGCATTTCCAGAATGAACGGGCCTTTGCCGTCACGGCAATGGGCAATGGCTTCAGCGCCAGCGGCACGGACCGCCAGCACATCCATGCCATCAACCTGCATGCCGGGGATACCATAGGCCTTGCCGCGATCAGCAAGGGTTGAGCCTGCCGCCGCGCGGGTCACGGAGGTTCCCATGCCGTATTGATTGTTTTCGATGATGAAGATCACCGGCAATTCCCACAACGCGGCCATGTTAAAGCTTTCATAGACCTGGCCCTGGTTAACAGCGCCATCCCCGAGATAGGTCATGGACACAGATTTGCTGTCATTGTAGCGGTGGGCAAAGGCCAGACCTGTGCCAATCGGCACCTGCGCCCCGACGATACCATGCCCGCCGAAAAACTTTTTCTCCCGACTGAACATATGCATGGAGCCGCCCTTGCCGCGGGAATAGCCGCCTTCGCGGCCGGTCAGTTCCGCCATCACCCCGCGGGCATCCATCCCGCAGGCCAGCATATGGCCGTGGTCACGGTATGACGTCACGACAGTGTCGTCCTTTTCGGCGACAGATTGCATGCCCACCACCACGGCTTCCTGGCCGATATAAAGGTGGCAGAAGCCGCCGATCTGGCCCATGCCATAAAGTTGCCCGGCCTTTTCTTCAAAGCGGCGGATCAACAGCATGTCTTTGTAAAGCGACGTCAGGGTATCGAGGTCAGGCTTGGCCTGCTCGGCGTTCTTGGCGGGACGTCCCGGCTTTCGCTTGAGCTGGGGTTTATCCTGTTGGGGGGATTTGGCCATGTCAGTCTCCATCGGAATCTTCCTATAGAGTGACAGGTTTTGAATATTTTACAATTATTTTATATTATTGAAATTAAACAATAAAATTTATATTAACTGAATTCAGTTAAAGTCAATAACGATCTCATCAGCGGCAAACAGGCCGGTTTCAGCCCGGGCAATCTCCCCGAGAAAGTCTTCATCGATTTCATCTTCCGCCACCAGGGACACGCGATGCTCGAGCCATTCGCGATGGTCACGAAGCGCCGCAAGCTCAATCGTGGCGGCGTTAATATCCTCATCCAGTTGACCAAGGGACAGATACCCCTTGCCGCCCCCAAGACCAAGGCCATGGATAATGAAATACCCGACGATGAGGAACACCCCCATCCGGTATATGAATTCACGGGATATATTGTTCACACGTCGCATCATCATCTCCCTGACCTTAAACCCGGACCTTAAGCCCAGACCTTTAGCGCAGACCTTTAGCCCAAATCTCGGGCCGTACATGGACCACAGGCAGGAAACGCGCGTCGCGTCGCCACGTCGCAACCCCGCCGCCGGGCCATTATTTACGAATCGTGAAAATAAAACGATTCGCATCATGGCTCCATTGAATCAGAAGACGATTCGCGGGTCAAGCGAGTTGAATGATTTTTCCATCAATTTCTTGTGAAGGGAATTTCTTGTGAAGAAAATTTCTTGTGAAGAGAATTTCTTGTGAAGAGCGGGCGATCTTGTGATCAACGGCCAATCGCGCCTTGATACACCGCGTTCATCCCCAGCTCTTCCTCGATGCGGAGCAGCTGGTTGTATTTCGCGATGCGGTCAGAGCGGGACAGGGAGCCGGTCTTGATCTGCCCGGCGTTGGTGGCGACCGCCAGATCAGCGATAAAGCTGTCTTCGGTTTCGCCCGAACGGTGGGAGATCACGACACCAAAACCGGCTTGCTTGGCCATGGAAACGGCCTGCATGGTTTCCGTCAGGGTGCCGATCTGGTTGACCTTGATGAGAATGGCGTTGCCAGAGGCTTCCTCGATCCCCCGCTTGAGGCGCTTGGGGTTGGTGACATAGAGATCATCACCGACGATCTGCAGCTTGTCGCCCATGGCGGCGGTCATGTTCTTGAAGCCCTCCCAGTCGTCTTCATCAAGGGGGTCTTCGATCGACAGAATCGGGTATTGAGCGCACATATCCTGCCAGTAGCTGATCATCTCGTCGCTGGTAAGGGATTTCCCCTCCCCCGCCAGATGATAGACACCGTCCTTGCAGAATTCCGTTGACGCGGCGTCGAGCGCCAGCATCATGTCTTCGCCCGGGCGATAGCCGGCTTTTTCGATCGCCTTCATGATGAAGTCAATCGCCTCACCGGTGGAATTGATGGCCGGGGCAAAGCCGCCTTCATCACCCACCGCGGTGGAATAACCGGCGTCATGCAACAGCCCCTTCAGGGCATGGAAAACTTCAGCCCCGGCACGCAGACCGTGGGAGAAACTTTCCGCCGCCACAGGCATGATCATCACTTCCTGCACATCAAGCGCGTTGTCGGCATGGGCGCCGCCATTCAGAATATTCATCATCGGCGTCGGCAGGACATGGGCATGAATACCGCCGATATAGCGCCACAGGGGCTGGCCCGTGCTTTCCGCGGCCGCCCGTGCAATCGCAAGGCTGACGCCAAGAATAGCATTGGCCCCGAGGCGGGATTTGTTTTCCGTGCCATCAAGGGCGATCATGTCGTCGTCAAGCCCTTGCTGGTCCAGCCCGTCACGGCCGGAAAGAGCGGAGAAAATCTCACCATTGACGGCTTCAACCGCATCCATCACGCCTTTGCCGTTGTATTCATCCCCGCCATCACGACGTTCAACGGCTTCATACGCCCCGGTCGAGGCCCCGGAAGGCACAGCGGCGCGGCCAAAACCCCCGTCTTCAAGCAGAACATCCACCTCAACCGTAGGATTACCGCGGGAATCAAGGATTTGCCGGGCCTGAATATCGACAATTGCGCTCATGATGGTCTCTTTCTGGAAATAGCGTGGGTTATTCTGGAGTTTTAGCAAGCGCGTCAAATGCGTGCAAGCGTTTGAGCAGGGCTTCCATTTCATGCAGTGGCACCATATTCGGGCCATCGGACGGCGCGTTATCGGGGTCTTGATGGGTTTCCATAAAGACACCGGCCACACCAACCGCGATCGCCGCCCGCGCCAGCACCGGAACGAATTCCCGCTGGCCACCGGACGCCCCCCCCAGACCACCGGGTTGCTGGACGGAATGGGTGGCGTCAAAAATCACCGGATATCCGGTCTCCGCCAATTGCGGCAAGCCGCGCATATCTGTCACCAGGGTGTTGTAGCCAAAGCTGGTGCCGCGTTCGGTTAGCATGATGCGGTCATTGCCTGAAGCGGCAATCTTGGCGGCAACATGAACCATATCCCAGGGCGCCAGGAACTGGCCTTTCTTGACATTAACCACCTTGCCGGTGGCCGCCGCCGCGACAAGCAGATCAGTTTGACGGCATAAAAACGCCGGAATTTGCAGGACGTCGCAGACCGCCCCCACTTCAGCGCAATGGTCGGGCAGGTGAACATCGGTCAGCACCGGGCAGCCATAGGCTTTCGCCACGGCGTCCAGCGCCTTCAGCCCCTGATCCAGCCCCAGCCCCCGCTCCGCCTTCAGTGAGGTGCGGTTGGCTTTATCAAAGGACGACTTGTAGACAAACCCCATGCCAAGACGATCGGTGATCTCTTTTAATGCCCCGGCCATATCCATGGCGTGGTCCGTGCTTTCGATCTGGCATGGCCCGGCAATCAGCATCATGGGGGCTGAATTGCTGCAGGTGATGCCACCGATCGTCAGTGTTTTGGTCATGTTACACCAGCCTTGAACGGGTGACGGCGGCTTCGACAAACCCGCTGAACAGAGGATGGGGGTCAAACGGTTTTGATTTCAGTTCCGGGTGAAACTGCACCGCAATAAAGAACGGGTGATCGCGACGTTCGACGATTTCAGGCAACAGCCCATCAGGCGAAAGGCCGGAGAAATGAAGCCCGCAAGCCTCCAGCTCATCACGATAATTGATGTTAACTTCATAACGGTGGCGGTGACGTTCCTGAACCGACAGGCTTTGGTAAAGTTGCGCCGCCAGGCTGTCGTCTTCCATCACGCAATCATAGGCGCCAAGGCGCATGGTGCCCCCCAGGTCATCCGAGTAGCTGCGCGTTTCGACTTCATAGCCCCGTGACCATTCCCTCATCAGCCCCACCAATGGCAATTCCGTTTCGCCAAATTCAGTCGAGCCCGCTTGCGGCATGCCGGCAAGATTGCGCGCCGCTTCCAGCACCGCCATTTGCATCCCGAAACAAATCCCGAGGAAGGGAATCTGCTTTTCCCGGGCGATGGTGATGGCCTTGATCTTGCCCTCAGAACCGCGATGGCCAAACCCGCCGGGAACGAGAACGGCATCCGCGTCCTCCAGCAAAAGCATGGGGTTTTCCGCGGTTTCAAACTCCTCGGAATCGATCCAGTTCATGTTGACCTTAACGTGATTGTTCAGCCCGCCATGGGTCAGGGCTTCGGCGAGGGATTTGTAGCTGTCGAGCAGGCTTGTGTATTTGCCCACGACGGCGATATTGACCTCACCTTCAGGGTTCAGCACCGCGTCGCCGATCGTGCGCCAGACCGTCAGGTCAGGTTCATTAAGCGGCAAATCAAAGTGACGGCAGATTTCCATATCCAGCCCTTCCTGATGATACATCAAGGGCACATGGTAAATGCTGTCGGCATCGCGACCATTGATCACCGCTTCAGGGCGGACGTTACAGAACTGGCCAATCTTGGCGCGTTGTTCAGCCGGAATATCAAACGGCGTCCGGCACAACAGAATATCCGGCTGAATCCCCACCGATTGCAATTCCTTGACGGAATGCTGGGTCGGCTTGGTTTTCAGCTCATCGGCAACGGCGATGTAAGGCAGAAGCGTGACATGCAGGAAGCAGGATTTATCGCGCCCCAGCTCATTCCCCAACTGGCGAATGGCTTCAAGAAACGGCAGGCTTTCGATATCCCCCACCGTGCCGCCGATCTCACAGAGGACGAAATCTTCATCCGTCAGGTCAGAAACAACGAATTCCTTGATGGCGTTGGTGACATGGGGAATAACCTGGATCGTCGCGCCAAGGTAATCCCCGCGCCGTTCACGCGCCAGCACATCAGAATAAATCTTACCCGTGGTCACATTATCGGACTTCTTGGCATGAACACCGGTAAAGCGTTCATAATGGCCAAGGTCGAGGTCGGTTTCAGCACCATCATCGGTGACAAAAACCTCACCATGCTGGGTCGGGGACATCGTCCCGGGGTCAACATTCAGGTAAGGGTCGAGTTTACGGAGACGAACCTTGTATCCGCGGGCTTGCAGCAGAGATCCAAGGGAGGCGGAAGCGAGTCCTTTTCCGAGAGAGGAGACCACACCACCAGTAATAAAAACGAAACGAGGCATGGGCGTTATCTATATCAGACAAACGCCGTTTCGGAAAACCTAAATTGCAAAAATGCGAAGGTTAATTTACTGACCGGTTGGAACGCTTGGTGACGCTGGAATAGCCGGAACAGAACTGGTGTCCTTGACCACTTCATCAACGATGGAACCGCTGGTCCCGGTGTTGCCCGCCAGAATCGCGAGAATGATCGAGGTTGCAAAAAACGCCGCCGCCAGCAGAGCCGTCGTGCGGGTCAAAAGATTGGCCGTGCCACGCGCGGTCATGAAACCGCCACCTTGACCGCCGCCGCCAATACCAAGCCCGCCGCCTTCGCTGCGCTGCAACAAAACCGTGCCGACAAGCGCGACAGCAATAATGATATGGATGGTCAAAATGATCGTGATCATGTGCTTTCCCCGATGGGTTTTTGCAATGGAAAGGCGTTTATAGCCAAAACATCATGGAATTTCCAGAAAAATAACGGAAACCTGTCGCGAGGCGGAATTACCCCGCCGCCCTGGCTATGGCGATGAAATCATCCGCCTTCAGGGAAGCGCCACCAACCAGCGCGCCGCCGACGTTATCAAGCCCCAGCAGTGCCTCGGCGTTATCCGGCTTGACTGACCCGCCATAAAGAATATCGATGCGGTCATAAGATGCGTCACGCCCCGTCAAGACCGCGCGGATATGGTTGTGCATATCATCAACATCATCAGGGCTGGCGACTTTGCCGGTGCCAATCGCCCAGACAGGTTCATAGGCAATGGCAAATTGATCAGCGGTCAAGCCTTCGGGCAGACTGTCCAGCACTTGCGCGCCAACCACCTCATTGGCGCGGCCCGCTTCACGTTCATCAAGGGTTTCCCCAACGCAGATCATCACCTTCAAGCCAGCACGGATCGCGGCGCGGGCTTTATCCGCCACCATGGCAGAGCTTTCGCCATGATCAGCGCGGCGTTCGGAATGTCCCACCAGCACCCATTGGCAGCCGGCCTCAGCCAGCATTGGGGCGGCGATATCACCGGTATGGGCGCCGCTGTCCATGGCGTGGCAATCTTGCCCACCCACAGCAAGTCCAGATGCAGCAAGTCCAGATGCGGCCGCGCAGACAGTGTCAATCAAAACAGCGGGGGGAAACACCACCATCTGGCTATCGCCAGCGGCATTCGCGCGGTCATCTGAAAGGGCGGTCACCAGACTTCTGGCGGCGTCGCGTGTCATGTTCATTTTCCAGTTGCCAGCGATAATCATGGCGATCCCTCTTTATGGATAGCCCCCGGCGGGGGCGGGAGCGTGCAGGTGTGAATAATGATATTTTGTATCAAAAAATATCACCGCAATCCAGACCCGCAATCCTTTTCTGGCGATACGCTTTTGCGGGGCTGTTAGCGGGGCTATTTGCGGGGCTGTTCAAGCTGATTACAGATGTCATGACAAAACTGCTCAAATATCATGCAAAGGCGTGACTTCAGCGTCATGTCATGATAGTCAAATATAACACTTTTAACGGGCCAAAGGCGGGATCAGCCCCCGGCCCCATCAACATGAGTTTGACCGATGCTTAAATCCATGCGTTCTGGCGCAAAATCTACCCCGATGCGGATCTTCCTTCTGGCGCTTGTTGCCGGATTTGCCATGTGGGGAATTGATGATGTGTTCCGTAATGTTGGCT
>JAGWAQ010000071.1:0-6323 GCA_021296375.1 Alphaproteobacteria bacterium | reverse complement strand
GCAAGGCATGCTGGGGGATGTATTGGGGGGGCTGGCGCGCCGCGCCGTGTTCATGGCAGAAGCCGAACGCCTTGGCCTGACCGTCACCCGTGAAATGGAAAAATCCCATGTTGCCAATGAAACGGCATTTCTTGATGAGACCGGCCAGTTCAGCGTCTTGCGGTTCCGTGATACCCTCGCCCGCGCTGGCCTGGATGAAGAGTCCTACCTGAATTACGTCAATGGTGAGCTGCAAGGCGGGCAGATTTTCGCAGCACTCATCCCCGGGGTGAACTACTCCCCTGCCCTGGCGGCAGAAATTGCCGCATGGCGCCTCGAACGCCGTGTCATTTCCTATGTTGAAATTGACGTCAGTGCCGATGCCGCCGCCACCCCAACCGAGGCGGAACTCGACGCCTGGTACGCGGATAATGGCGAAAGCTACGACAGCCCTGACTTGCGGTCGGTGACGGCCCTTGTGCTGTCGCCTGAAGGTTTGCTCGATGACGTTGAGGTTTCCGAAGATGACCTGCGCGCCGAATACGAAGCCCGCAGCGACAATTTCATCACCCCTGAACGTCGCGTGATTCGCCAGATGGTGTTTGCCGCTGAAGATGAAGCCGCTGATGCCGTCAACCGCATCAAGGCGGGCGAAAGTTTTGCTGATGTCGCCATGGCGATGCTGAGCCTGACCGATGATGACACCCGCCTCGGCAGTCTTGTTGCCGAAGACCTGACGGAAGAATTGTCCGCCCCGGCCTTTGACGCCGCCACCGGTGAAGCGATTGGCCCATTGGCCACCGCCCTTGGTCAGCACGTCCTGATGGTTGATGACATCACCCCGTCCACCACCGTGTCTTTTGAGGATGCCCGCCCGGGTCTGGCCACCAGTCTTGAGCGTGAAGCGGCAACTGATCTTGTCTACAGCCGCATCGCGACCCTTGAGGACAGCTTGTCCAGCGGCGCCACCCTTGAAGAAGCGGCGCGTGCCGCTGGTGCTGAACTGGTGACGATCGACGGCATGGACCGCAGTGGCCGTGACATTGACGGCAATGCCCTTGACGGCATCGCCGCGGATACAAAATTCCGCCAGTCGGTCTGGACAGCCGATATCAACGAAGACGGCTTTGTTGAAGAAACCAACGCCGACACGTTCTTTGTGCTGCGGGTCAATAGCGAAGCGCCAAGCGCGCCACGTCCATTGGCTGATGTGCGCGACCGCGTGATCGCTGACATCAAGCTTGAACGCGCGGTGGAAGCGGCCCGCGCCACCGCTGAATCCATGGTGGCGGCTGACAATCTGGCCGATGCCGCCAAGGCCAACAACGTGACGGTGATCGAAAGCCCGGCGATGCGCCGTGATGGCGTCAGCTTTGACCATTCCGCCGCTCGCCTGATCGCTGCCAAAGCCTTCACCCTTGGGCTGGATGAAACCAGCTTTGTTGAAACCGGGGATCAAGCGGTGGTGATGACGGTCAATGCCATCATGCCCGCTGAAGGTGAGGCACTGGCGGATGAAACCGAACGCATGCAAACGTCCCTGTCGGCCAATGTGGCGTCGTCACTGGAGGGCATTGTCGCCAATGGCCTGACCCGCACCCATGAGGTGAGCATCAATGCACAAGCGGTTCAGAACCTGCTGATCGGACAGCCCAACTGATGCGCGTTACCCCCGCACGTGATGAAATTGCAACCAAGCTGAAGACATCTGCCCATGGCACGATCGTCTACACCCAGCTGGTGGCCGATCTCGACACGCCCGTGTCGGCGATGATCAAGCTCGGGGCGGAGAACCCCTATTCCTGCCTGCTGGAATCGGTTGAAGGCGGCAATGTCCGGGGGCGGTTTTCGGTGATCGCGATTGAACCTGACCTGATCTGGTCATGCACCCAGGACAAAGCCTGGCGTTCAACCCCTGATGGCACCCCCATCGGCGACGCGGATGACGACCCGTTTGCCTCGCTTCGGCAATTGATCGACGACAGCCGTGTTGACCTGCCTGATGATCTGCCTGCCATGGCGGCAGGCTTGTTCGGGTATTTCGGGTATGAAATGGTCCATCACATGGACCGCATCCCCGCCACCAACCCGAAAGCGATTGATGTGGATACCTCAACCCTGATGCGGCCCTCAATCGTGGTGATTTTTGATCGCCTGAAAGACCAGATGCTGGTCTGCACCCCGTTGCGCAAATCCTCGGCATTATCGCCGGAAGAGGCGTGGGATCAGGCCCATGATCGTCTGATCAACACTGTTGAGAAGCTCAACACCCCCCTCACCGTGGAAAAGGAATTGTCGACCCACGGGCCGCTGCCGGAATACACCTCCAACATGAAGAAATCCTATTTCATGGAGATGGTGGCAAAAGCCGTCGAATACATCAAATCCGGTGATATTTTCCAGGTCGTGCTGTCGCAACGGTTTTCCGTTCCCTTCACCCTGCCTGCCATCAGCCTTTACCGCTCCCTGCGGCGGCTTAACCCCTCCCCCTTCCTGATTTACTTCAACATGGGGGATATGGCGCTGGTCGGCTCAAGCCCTGAAATTCTGGTGCGGCTGAGGAACAAGCAAGTCACGATCCGTCCTATCGCTGGCACGCGCCCTCGCGGCAAAACCCATGACGAGGATCAGGCGCTGGCGGATGAATTGATCGCCGACACCAAGGAACGCGCTGAACACCTGATGCTGCTTGACCTCGGGCGCAATGATACCGGCCGTGTGTCGAAGCCGGGCACGGTTCGCCTGGTCGACAGTTTCGCCATTGAACGCTACAGCCACGTCATGCATATCGCCTCTGAAGTTGAGGGCGAAATCCGTGATGATCTTGACACCGTCGATGCGCTTTGCGCGGGCTTTCCCGCAGGCACGGTCTCCGGTGCGCCCAAAATCAGGGCGATGGAAATCATCGACGAGCTGGAACCAAGCCAGCGCGGGCCTTACGCCGGTGCCGCCGGCTATATTTCCGCTGATGGCGATATGGACACCTGTATCGTCTTGAGAACAGCGATTGTCAAAGACGGGATGATGCATATCCAGGCTGGCGCCGGGATCGTCTATGACTCCCAGCCTGAAGCGGAATTCCAGGAAACCGTCAATAAAGCCATGGCGCCATCGTACTGATGGAAATCATTAGAATAATGTTGATTAACATTTAGGCATAAAGTTTTTACGAATAGTTGTGTTAGACTGAATTATGTTCCGTTTTGTTTATTCCATAGGTGTTGTTGTGGCGATAGGCGCGTTTGGCGCTACCGCTCATGCGCAAACATCGCAAAGCCAGGAAGATGAAGCCCTTCAAAACGGCTTGCTGCAGGAACAAGCGGCGATCTGCGCGTCTTACGCCCGCATCATGGAATATTCGGGTCTGCTGGAACAAACCCAGGGTGAGCTGTGGCGAGAGCGGCGATTTTTCGCTGGCGCCATGTTGCGCAGTTCGATCAATTCCTCGACCGGCACGCAACCCACCAACACGGAAATTGACGGCGTCATCAATGAATATTCCAGCTGGATGCTGGATTTGTTCAGCGCCAATCCTGTTATCGCCGAATCCGATAAAATTGCCGAAAAAGACAAGCTGCGGGATTACATCTCCAACTTCTGCACCGGCCTGTTCATCAACGCCGATAAAGCCATTGCGAAAGTCCGCCCTGATCTGTTCGCCACCCAGGTGGCGACGGTTCCTGATGAAAACGCCATGGCGACCGAAAGCTCCGACAAGCGGAGTTCGGAGCAAGTCAGCCGTTTGCTGAAGGAAAACGTCCGTCTTCAGCAAAGCCTGAACGAGCTGAAGAGACAACTGGCTGACCAGACCGCCGCGCTTGCCCAACAGCCCAAGCCCGCTGCATCGGCGACGCCAACCGCAGGTTCTGCCCTGCCCGCCACCACGGCAAGCAATGTTAACACCAACATCATTCTGGGTGAGGTGATGGACGCGCCCCCGCGCAAACCTGAACTGCCCCTCTACCTGACCGCCGAGACCGGCGATGTCATCACCCCTGCCGCAACGAAATCCCCGAAAGACGTGGGGTTGACCCAAATTCAGCTGGCGTCTTATTCGAGCATCAAAAATGCCAATCGCGGGTTGAATATTTTAACCAAAGAACTGGCCGATAACGCCGATACCGTCGAACTGCTTGTGACGGCCGCGAAATTGCCAACCGGCCGAAACGTCTTCCGCGTGGTCAGCGCGCCCCTGCCCCTGGCCGATGCCCAGAACATCTGCTCGTTCTTCTGGGGCAAGAAATACGCCTGCATCATCAAGATGAACGCGTCCTCCTGAAGCCCTCCCCTGATAGCTGGCCTATCCGCGATATCCGGACTATGCTGACATTATTGATGCGATGCCCTGACCGTTGGTGTAGCCTTGATACAGAGCAACGGGGTGCGTTTGATCAATTCCCTTAAAGAGATAAGTGTTTTGGGCATAGAATTATGGGTGTTGGTGACATTGCTCGCCGCCACCGCCCAAACCTTCCGCAGCCTGACCCAGAAAAAAATGAAACCTGTGCTGGGGGATACCGGCGCCAGTTACATCCGCTTTTCCTATGCCCTGCCCTTTGCCTGGCTGTGGGTTCTGGGCTATCAGGCGATGAGCGGGCTGGCCATGCCCGGCACCAGCGTGATGTTTTGGGTATGGCTTTCCGCCGCCAGTTTGATGCAGGTGCTGTTCACGATTTTCCTGATCCGGATGTTCTCGCACCGGTCTTTTGCCGCCGGAACCGCCTTTTCCAAAACCGAAGTCCTGCAGGCGGCTGTTTTTGAAGCCCTGGTGGTGGGGGTGGTGGCCAGTATTTACACTGTTTTTGCGATCGCCCTTGGCGCGGTTGCGGTTGTCTTGCTGTCGCTGGCAAAAACCAATCTTAACCGCGGCAACATGGTCTCTGTCCTGCTGTCGCGTCAGACCGCCCTGGGGCTGTTGTCCGGCGCTACGCTGGGGTTGTCCACTGTCTTCTTCAAAGCCGCTGTGCTGGCGCTCGATGGCGGCGACTGGCTGCTTTCCGCTGGCTATACCGGCGCTATGGCTGTTACCGTCCAGACGATCTGCATGGGGCTGTGGATGTATTTCTCCTCCGCTCGAAATGAGCTGGTGTTAAGCCTTGTGCATTGGCGATCGTCGCTCAGCGCAGGGTTTTATGGCGCCGTCGCCACCGCCGCCTGGTTCACCGCCTTCACCCTTTATGCTGTCGCGCCGGTGCGCGCCGTGGGGCAAATCGAATTGCTCTTCACTATGGCGTTGTCCTTCTTCGTGCTTAAGGAAAAGACCAACACGATCGAAACCCTCGCCATCATCCTGCTGGTGGTCTCGATCATCATGATCTTGCTTGGCGGATGATGGCCCGCTTTCAAGATTTCCGGTTAAGCTTGCTGATGATCGCCTGGGTGATGGCGGTGGTGCAGATCATCTGGGGTGAGGCGGCCATTGCGCTGGCCAATATCGCGGTGGGGATTTACGCGCTTTACCTGCTGTTGACGCTTCCGCTCATCAAGCGGGGGTCGGTGCTGATCATCAGCTTCCTTCTGGTGCTGGGGGTGTTGACCATTCATCACGTCACCTGGGACGATATGTTCGCAACAGGACGCTTTGTGCTGATCTTTGCGGGGCTGGTCCCCACCATGATTTTGGCGAAATCCACCGCCAGCACCATGCCATCGGTTCAGCGCACGCAGAACGCACTGGCGCAATTGCCGCCGGAAAGCTCCGCCGCCGGGCTGCAACTGGCGGGGCATGCTTTCGGCGGGGTGATCAACACCGGCACTTTTGCCATGCTGTCCGCCGCCCTGTCCCCCTCAAGTTCATCCGAACGCCGCCGCATCGCCGCCCTTGCCGCTTTGAGGGGGATGAACGCCTCGGCGGTCTGGTCGCCGTTTTTTGTCGCCTTTGCCATTGGCCAAAGCTTTATTGAACCTTCCGCCGCCTGGCCCGCCATCGCCGTCGGGGCCGTGCTGGCCCTGGCTTTCCATGCCATCACCCTGCCGATCTTCACCCCGGGGCTTACCCTTGCCATGGTCAGGGTGTCGCTATCCTGCCTGAAGCCTGTCTCGATGCGCCTGATCGTTGTGCTGCTGACGGTGCTGGGGGTGGCCTTGCTGTTCAATTTCACCGCCCTTTCGGCCGTGGTGGTGGTGATCCCCGGGCTGGTGGTGATCCAGTTTTTCCGCCAGCCCCAGACCGTCTCCACGATTGTGACCACCGCGCGCGACCAGATGAAGACCGTGGCGGATGATATTGTTGTCATTTCCGCCGCCATGATTTTAGGGTTTCTGGTGACACGCACCGATGGCATCACCACCATTCTGGCGCTGTTCACGAGCGACACGTTCCCCGCCTATATCGCGCTCATCCT
>JAGWAQ010000070.1 GCA_021296375.1 Alphaproteobacteria bacterium | reverse complement strand
CTGACCATTATCTCCGCCCTCTTTTTAGGGGAGGTGATCCGGATACGGCGCATCATGGCCATCATCATCGGGTTTATCGGCGCGCTGATCATCATCCGCCCCACTTTCATGAATGTCGGCGCCCCGGCGCTTTACCCTCTGGGTGCGGCGTTGTGTTTTGCGTTTTATTTTCTCTTTACGCGCAAATTATCAGGCCGCGTCCACCCGTTTCAGATGCAATGGATGGTGGGGCTGTCGGCGCTGGTATCCCTGAGCCTGTGCCTGATGATTGGCGATGCGTTGGGGATCGCCGTCTTCACCCCGTCCCTGCCGCAAGGGGTTGAGATCAGCTGGGTGCTGGGGCTGGGGCTGGTGGCGACCGTGGGGCATTTGATTCTTGTCCATGCGGTGCGTTACGCCGAAGCGTCGGTGCTGGCGCCTTTCCAGTATGTCGAGATTATTGGCGCGGTGGTGTTTGGCTATCTGGTGTTTGGCAATACCCCCGATAGCGCGACCGTCATCGGCGTCAGCATTTTCATCGGCTCCGGGCTTTATATCTTCCATCGCGAAAGCCAGCTTCAGTCAAGCTAGGGCGGAACCGCCCCGGCCCTGACGACGACGCCAAAAGAGCAGATAAATTCTGGCCTTTTGGCATCGGTAACGATAAAGTCATGCGCGACGAAATAAGACGGAAACACCCATGCCTGCCGCCGCCACCACCGCCTTGCTTACGGCCAACGCCATCACCAAAAGATTTGGTGATTTCACCGCCAATGACCAGGTTGATTTCACCATCCAGCCGGGGGCTATTCATGCGCTTCTGGGGGAAAACGGCGCCGGCAAATCGACGTTCGTGAAAATGCTTTACGGGGTGCTGAGCCCTGATGAAGGCGCGTTTATCTGGAATGGCGAAGAGGTGACGATCAGCTCACCGAAAGCGGCGCGCGCCATGGGGATTGCCATGGTGTTCCAGCATTTCTCGCTGTTCCCTGCCCTGACCGTGGCGGAGAACATTGCCCTTGCCCTTGATGACGCGCCGCAACTGTCGGCGTTGAGCGGCCGTATCCGTGAGGCATCGCAACGCTGGGGGCTGGCGATTGACCCTGACCGTCCCGTCGGGGATTTGTCGGTGGGGGAGCAGCAACGGGTTGAAATCCTGCGCTGCCTTCTTCAGGACCCGAAGCTGTTGATCATGGATGAACCGACCTCCGTTCTCACCCCCCAGGAAAGTGAGCGGCTGTTTGACGTCTTGCGCAAGCTTTCCGATGAAGGCTGCGCGGTGCTTTACATCAGCCACAAGCTGGATGAGATCATGGCCCTGACGGAAAAAGCCACCATCCTGCGCGGCGGCAAGAATGTCGGTGACGTCATCCCGAAAAAAAGCAGCACCCGCGCCATGGCCGAAATGATGGTGGGGGATAAAGTCGACTGGATCGAACGCCGCCAGGATAAAGCCACCACCGACAAGGACCGCAAGGCGGTGTTCGCCATCAACGGCTTGAGCCGTCCTGCCGAAAGCGCCTTTGCCACCCCCCTGAGCAATATCCATCTCGATGTCGCGGCGGGGGAAATTCTGGGTATCGCCGGCATTTCCGGCAATGGCCAGGAGGAATTGGCGGAAGCCTTGAGCGGCGAATGGCGGTGCCCTGACGATGACATGATCAGCTATAACGGCGTCGGCATTGGCCGCAGCGGCCCCCGGGAACGCCGCCGCATGGGGATGGAAATGGTCCCCGAAGAACGCAATGGCCATGCCGCCATCCCCGACATGACGCTGATGGAAAACACCTTCCTGACCCATTACGACCGCATGAGCAAAAGCCCGGGCTTGTTCCGCCGCATGATGACCCATGCCGGCATGGGGGAGGACATGACCCGCGAGATCATTAAAAATCACGACGTCCGCACCCCCCGTGACAACCCTCAGGCCCGTCAATTGTCGGGCGGCAATCTGCAGAAATTCATCATGGGGCGGATGCTGATGACGGCCCCGCAACTGGCGATCATTGCCCAGCCCACCTGGGGGGTTGATGTCGGCGCCGCCACCATGATTCGCCGGTCCCTGCTGGCGCTGGCGGAGCAAGGGTGCGGGATCATCCTCATCAGCCAGGATCTGGAGGAAATTTTCAGCCTGTCGTCCCGCATTGCTGTTCTGAACGCTGGCGTCATGAGCGCCGCGCAACCGGCATCCGAACTGACCGCTGAAGCCGTCGGGCTGTTGATGGGCGGGGCGGCCCCGCAAGCCCCACGGCAGGGAGACGTCGCATGATCCGCTTGACCCCCCGCACCAACCCGTCGCCCTGGCTGACCCTGACCAGCACCGTCGTGGCGCTGGCCGCAACCGTGGTTATCGGGGCGGTGATTTTCTCGCTCCTTGGCTATGACGCTGGCAAGGCGCTCTATCAATTCTTCGTCTCGCCCTTGAGCCGCATTGACCGCATCAGTGACCTGGTGGTGAAAGCCTGCCCCCTGATCATCATTGGCCTCGGGCTGGTGTTCTGCTACCGCGCCAATATCTGGAACATTGGCGCCGAGGGGCAGTTTATTCTGGGCGCATTGGCGGCGGGGGCTTATGCCCTGCAATTTCCTGACAGCACCTCCCCGATGATGCTGCCCATGATGATGCTGGTGGCAATGCTGGCGGGGGCGGCATGGGCGGCGATCGCGGCGCTCGGCAAGACGCTATTTAATGCCAATGAGATTCTCGTGACCTTGATGTTAACCTATGTCGCGGCGCTGTTTATTGACCTGATGGTGCGCGGCCCCCTGCGTGACCCGATGGCCTTTGGCTTTCCCCTGACCCCGATGTACCCTGATGCCGCCTTGATCACCCGCATGCCGATCCCCGGCCTCGGTTACGTCGGGCAGTTGCATTATGGCGTGCTGGCGGCGTTTATTCTGGCGCCACTGGCCTGGGTGCTGATGAACCGCACCTTGCCGGGCTATCAGGTTCGGGTGGTGGGCGCGGCCCCTCGCGCCGGGCGGTTTGCGGGGTTCAGCGAAGCCCGCACGACCATCGGGGTGCTGCTGTTTTCCGGCGCGATGGCGGGCCTTGCGGGGATGATCGAAGTGTCCGCCAATATCGGGCAATTGCAGCCGGAAGTGTCTTTCGGCTATGGGTTTACCGCCATTATCGTGGCGTTTCTGGCACGGCTTAACCCCCTGGCGGTGATCGCCGCTGGCCTGCTGATCGCGATGGCAGAGCTGGGGGGCGACAATGCCCAGATGGCCCTCGCTATCCCGAAAGTGGTGACGGGGCTGTTCAAGGGCATTCTTCTGTTCTTCCTGCTGGCCGGGGCGACGCTCCAGCATTACAAAATCGAGTTCACCTTCCGGAGGACCGCGTCATGACCGCGCTCATGCTGACTGTACTGGCGACATCAATCCCCTTGCTGCTGGCGGCAACGGGGGAGCTGATCGCTGAACGATCGGGTGTCCTCAACCTTGGGGTGGAAGGGATGATGCTGATGGGGGCGGTGTCGGCCCTTGGGGCCACGCTTTACACCGGCAATCCTTATCTTGGCATTATCGCCGGGGCTTTTGCGGGGATGGCGATTTCCCTGATCTTTTCTTTCTTTGCCGTCACCATGATGACCAATCAGGTGGCGACGGGGCTGGCCCTGACCATTTTTGCCACCGGCTTTTCCGGGCTTGCGGGAGCGCCGCTGGTGGGCAAGACCGCTGAAAGCTTGCCAAAACTCAACATTCCCCTGCTCGAGCATATTCCGCTGGTGGGGGAGTTGCTGTTCCAGCAAGACGCGCTGTTCTATGTCGCGATTGGCTTGATCATCGCCACTTCGGTGTTTTTGCGCCGCGCAAGAGGCGGGATGATTCTCCGCGCGGTGGGGGATAACCACGACAGCGCCCATGCGCTGGGGTATAATGTCATTATGGTGCGCTGGTTGGCGGTGGCGTTTGGCGGCATCTGCGCCGGCATGGGAGGGGCGTATATTCCGCTCGTCCTGACGCCGCATTGGTCCGAAGGAATGACCGCAGGCCGCGGCTGGATTGCGTTAGCGCTGGTTGTCTTTGCGTCATGGGTGCCGTATCGCATCGCCGTCGGGGCGTTGATTTTCGGCGGCATCACCATCATGCAATTGGCGGGGCAAGCCCGCGGCTGGACGGTGCCATCTCAGGTCTTGTCAATGCTGCCATATCTTGCGACTATACTGGCGCTGGTGCTGATCTCAATTCGATCATCATCATCATATTTGACCGTGCCGGCCATGATTGGTAAACCCTTCCACCCCGGCAATTGATGCCCTCATTCGTCAGCATGGCATAGGCCAGCCCTGGCGCTTGTGGTCCAGCGACAGGTCAGATCAGCAGATTTCCAGCATGATGGTCATGTCATGCTGATTGTTAAGGAGAACTTATTATGATCAAAAAAATCATGACAACCCTGGCGACACTGATCACCGCATCGGTTATGTCCGCTGGCGTTGCCTCAGCCGAAGCCACAAAAGTTGGCTTTGTCTACCTCACCACCCCCGGTGACCACGGCTGGACCTACGCCCATGAGCTGGGCCGCCAGATGGTTGAAGAAAAATTCGGCGACGATGTCGTCACCACCTATGTTGAAAACGTTCCCGAAGGCCCTGACGCCACCCGCGTTATCCGTGAACTGGCCCAGCAGGGTAATGAAATCATCTTCACCACCTCCTTCGGTTACATGGACCCGACCCTGAAGGTCTCAAAAGAATTTCCAAACGTGAAATTTGAACACATGACCGGCTACAAGCGCACCCCGAACATGGCCACCGGCAACATCCGGTTCTATGAAGGCCGTTATGTCCAGGGTGTTGTGGCAGGGCTGATGACCAAGACCAACAAAATCGGTTACATCGGCGCCTACCCGATCTCGGAAGTGATCATGGGCATCAACGCTTTTGCCCAGGGCCTGCGTTCCGTAAACCCTGACGCCTCGATCTCTGTCATCTGGGCGAACACCTGGTATGATCCGGTCAAGGAAGCTGACGCCGCCAAGGTTCACATCGCTGAAGGCGCTGACGTTCTGGCCCAGCACACCGACAGCCCTGCCATGCTGCAGATCGCTGAAAAGAACGGTGTCTACGGTTTTGGTCAATCCACCGACAACCACGAGTTTGCCCCAAAGGCGCAACTGTTTGCCGCCATCAACAACTGGGGCCCTTACTACGTCAGCCGCATCGAAGCGCTGCGTGATGGCACTTGGTCCACCGGTGAAGGCCCTGACCACTGGGCAGGCAACACCTGGGGCGGCCTTGATGCTGACATGCTGGTTCTGTCCGAATACAAGAACATGCCAGCCGACGTCAAAGCCAAAGCCGAAGCCGCTGAAGCCGGCATCCGCAACGGCAGCATCAAGATTTTTGCCGGCCCATTGGTCGACAACACCGGCAAGCAGGTTATTCCCGCAGGGGAAGAGCTTGATGACGGCGCGCTCTGGGGCATGAATTACTACCTTCAGGGTGTCAACGGCAAGATCCCGGGCTGATCCTGACCACCATTGAATATCGAAACAGCCCCTCACGGGGCTGTTTTTTTATGGCGCGGACCTGCGATCAGGGTTTAAATCAACACATCTGCTCTTATATCATTCTTATAAAAGGAGTTCATGATGATCAAAGGTCTGCACCACAAAGCCTATCGCTGCAAGAACAGCCACGAAACCCGCGCGTTTTATGAAGATTTCCTCGGGCTCAAGCTTGCGGGCGCGCTTGAGATTAACGAAACCAAGACCGGCCGCGAAACCAAGGTTCTGCACAGTTTCTATGAAATGGATGACGGCTCATACATCGCGTTTTTTGAAGCGCCGGCCAATGAATTTGATTTCAAGAAACAACATGACTATGACCTGCACCTTGCGCTTGAAGTGACGCCAGCGCATTTGCAGGAAATGTTTGAAAAAGGCAAGGCTGAGGGCATCGAAACCCGCGGCATTTCCGACCACGGCTTTATTGACTCGATCTATTTCCGTGACCCCAATGGCTATGTCGTGGAACTGACCGCCAAAAAGCCCCATCATGACGACATCCTTTTCGGCGGCAATCCAAAAGCCCGCGCTATCCTCGACAATTGGGTGTCGGAGGGGTAAGGATTTTTCGGCATTTATACGGGCATTTGTACGGGCATTGATTTAGGGAAATTAATGGCGGTGATTATTTATACCTGATGATTATTTATCCCAGGTGATTATTTATCTCAGGTGATTATTCATCCCAGGTTTTGTCAGAACGCGGGATCATCTCACCAAAACCGTCGAGATGATTGTGTTCCGGCAAGCCATCCATGAGCGGCGCGATTGATTCCCTGAAGGATGTTTCCGTGATTCCATCAGGATAAATCCATTTTTCGACCAAAAGAGTCTCATCCTCGCCAGAAGTGTAAGCCCGAAAGCTGACGCGGCTGGCCAAGGGTGATTGCCCCAAGGCATCAGCGATATTCCGGAGCCGTTCCTCAACCGCAGAAACGTCATCAAGTCTTTGAATGTAAAGTTTTTTTACTGACATAATTGAACCGGGACGCCCGCATTTAACCTCGAGGCTTTGCCGTCATCCTGATGACGAACCGTCATCAATACCTCGACCACTATCATGACGGAACTTGATGATATTGAAAATAGATAATGAATTGTTTTTTATTTTAGTTATCATGACCTATAATAATTGTTGAATTCGGTATACATTAACGGTTGCCGATTGTTTTTTGGAAACTGAAAAGGTCTTAGAATGCATAAGGTCATCCGTTACTTTGCGCTTACTGCAGCAACTCTCTATGCGTCCACAGCACTTGCGGGCGGTCTCTCCACTGATACTGAAACAAGCTCTTCAGCTGCAGCGTCATCAGCAGCGGCCGCTGCATCAACCGCAGTGACCAGCACTGAAACCACCGCAGCGGCTTCCAGCGAAACAAGCGAGCAGGATGCTTCCGGCGGTGATTTCGTCGCCATTGAAGATGACCCTCTGATCGTCGATGCCTCCGCCATTATGGATGATGACGGCATGGGTGAAGTTTCCGTGCAGTGGCAGATTTCTAAAAACGCATCGGACTGGATGAACATTTCCGGCGCGACCCAGCAGTCCTTCACCCCGCGTGAACTTCATGTCGGTCGCCAGCTCCGCGTTGTCATTACTTATGTTGACGGTCAAGGCAACCTGGAAACGCTGGTATCGCCAGCCTCAACCCCGGTGCAGAACGTCAATGACAAGCCAACCGGCTCCCCGATCCTGACCGGCGCGGCCCGCGAAGAAGACGCCCTGGTGGTGGACACCAGCACCATCTCTGATGAAGATGGCATTGGCTCTTACGAAGTGATCTGGCAACGCTCTTCCACCAAAACGGAATGGCAGGCCTATCCTGACGCGAAGACCGAAGTTCTGCGCCTCGGGCAAGAGCATGTGGGCTTTTCCTATCGCGCGGTCATCACATATGTTGACAGCCACAACACCCGTGAAGTGCTGATCTCAAACCCTTCTGAAGTTCTCACCACAGTTGATCACCCGGTTGAAGGGGATGTCGTTCTGTCGGGTGAGCCGCTGGAAGGCAACACCATGACTGTCCGAACCAACAGCGTGTCTGACGAAGATGGCATCGCCAGCCTGTCCCTGTCCTGGGAATACTCCAAGGACGGGCGCAACTGGCGCGCGGTGGACACCACCTCAACCAGCGCGATCAAGCTTGATCAGTCCCTGGTTGGCATGCAGGTTCGCGCCAAGGCCAGCGTGGTCGATACTTTCGGTGTCGAAACCCTGATCTACAGCCAGCCGACCAACACCGTGAAGAACGTCAACAACACCCCGGTGGGCAAGATTAACGTTCGCCGCGTCGGCTCCTGATCAAGGCTGATCCTTCCTGATTTCCTTAAACGCACCCTCGGGGTGCGTTTTTTTTGCGCCTTATCGGCTCCCCACCCCCTCCTCCCTCACCGCATGACCCATGGTTGATGGCATGTTGATGGCATAGGGCCATGTTCATCTGCATTGTCACAAAATTGTAAGTTGACAATGATGATTCTCATGCGTGTAATGAATACTGGATGTGGTACTTGAACTGTACAAATCAGCTAGGGATTGTATGTATCAGC
>JAGWAQ010000218.1:804-2149 GCA_021296375.1 Alphaproteobacteria bacterium | reverse complement strand
GCCTATAAACGTGCCGGTTTTGACAGTGTCGACGGGTTCCTGAAAGTGCTTGAGCAGATGACCGATGAGGCCCGCCCCCCCTCTTCTGGGCAATCTTCAGGGCAATCTTCGGGGCAATCTTCATCCTCTGCCCCGCAAGCCCAGAAACGGCCCGCCTGATGGCCGCCCCTGACCTTCATGATCATGAGAACAACCCTGCCGATGAAAAGGCGCATGTGCTGATCATTGATG
The DNA here is from genome assembly GCA_021296375.1 of Alphaproteobacteria bacterium. Taxonomy (GTDB): domain Bacteria; phylum Pseudomonadota; class Alphaproteobacteria; order Puniceispirillales; family UBA1172; genus JAGWAQ01. Next base: position 1,918 of record JAGWAQ010000218.1, on the reverse strand, counting down.
ATGATGACCGGTTGCGTGATCTCATCAGCCGCTTTCTGGCCGATCATGATTTCCGCGTCACCACCGCCGCTTCCGCTGAAGAAGCCCGCCAGCGCATGGCGGGGATGAGCTTTGACGTGCTGGTGGTGGACATCATGATGCCGGGGGAATCCGGCCTTGATCTGGTCCGTGACCTGAAGACCAGCTCCCCGAACCTGCCGTGCCTGATGCTGACCGCCATGGGGGAACCGGGGCATCGCCTGCACGGGCTTGAAACCGGTGCTGATGATTACATGACAAAGCCGTTCGAGCCTCTTGAGCTGGTGCTGCGGATCAAGAATATCCTGGCCCGCGCCCAGACCATGCCAGTGGCGGAGCCTGTCGCCACCAGCGGCATTCGTTTTGGCCCTCATCTCTTTGACCGTGATCGTCGCCAGTTGACAACAGCCGGGCAACGCCAGCATCTGACCAGCGCCGAGAAAGACCTGTTGGGGTGTTTTTGTCAGCACCCACGGCAAACCTTATCACGCGAGGCCCTGTCTGATATGCTGGGAGGGCAGATGGAAGGCCGAAGTATTGATGTCGCGGTGGCGCGGTTGCGGCGCAAGATTGAACCAAACCCGGGCAAGCCGATCTATCTGTTGACGTCGCGGGGGCATGGCTGGTCCCTTGAAACCGACAGCATCGAATAACACGCTAATATAACAGGATCAGCACGATGAAAATTCACTCCGTATAGCCGAAAACATTGTTTGGCCGGTTGCTGATGATCATCTTGACGCCGATGATATTGGTGCAAGTGGTGACGGTGCTGATTTTCTATGAACGGCACTGGGACACCGTCACCCGCTATATGGCCGCCAACCTCGCCGCTGATATGACGGTGGTGGTGGATCGCCTGGCGACGGATAAATCTGAAACCCGTATTGCGGACATCAAGGATTACGCCTGGTCCTATTTTTATTTTGAAGTCAGTTGGCAGGACGACGGCATCCTGACCAAACAGGGCACGACCGCCCCCGTCACCTACGCCCCCGTCACCTACGCCGGTGAAACCTTCCGCAACAGCCTTGAAAACCGGTTGCGCTATCCATTTGAAACTGACCTGACGAGCGATCCGGAACGGATTATTGTC
>JAGWAQ010000218.1:0-747 GCA_021296375.1 Alphaproteobacteria bacterium | reverse complement strand
CCGGCAGCACCGCTAATCTGTAGTTCGGGATTGCCCTTATTTTTCTGCGCGGTCTGTTGCGGCCCATCCGGCGGCTCGCGAAAGCCGCGCGGCAATTCGGGCTGGGCGGTACGGCGCGGGAGTCGAAGCTTCCAGGCGCGCGCGAAGTTCGGCTGGCAGGGCGCGCGTTCCAGGCCATGCGCCAACGCATCCAGCGCCAGATGGTGGAACGTACGGAAATGCTGGCGGGGGTCTCCCATGACCTCAGGACACCCCTGACGCGGATGAAACTTCAGCTTGAATATTTGCCGCAAGGCCCGGACAAGGATGGCATGAAGAAAGACATCCTCGACATGGAAGCGATGATCGAAGGCTACATTAATTTTGCCAGCAACGCGGTTGCCGAGGAAACCCAACCCGTCGATATTCAGGCGCTGGTGATGGACAGCATCACAAGCCATGATCAGGCCGAGGATCGCCTCAAGCTGATCGTGCCTGACCAGAAGATCCCGATGATCCCCATGCGCCCGCGAGGGGTTCGGCGGGCGGTGGATAACCTGATCGGCAACGCCGTGCGCCATTCCAGTTTATGTGAAGTCAGCCTTGAGCTGGACACCGAGCAAATCCAGATCATCATTGATGACAATGGCCCCGGCATTCCGAAAGACCAGCGGATCAGCGTATTGCGGCCGTTTGTTGGCCTCAACCCTGATGTAACCGGCGATGGCACCGGCCTGGGCTTGTCGATCGCCAATGACGCGGCGCTTT
>JAGWAQ010000069.1 GCA_021296375.1 Alphaproteobacteria bacterium | reverse complement strand
CCACATCACGGCCATCTGTTGAACGTAGTTCGGGAACAAAAACGGGCCCGCTACGCCAAACACCAGAATGGCGATATATAACATTACTGTTCTATTAGACATTACCGCACCACCTGTCTGTGACGACGCATCTGAATTTGTCGCCAAATCAACACACCCAACAACATGACAACAGCGGCCGCGACCTGGTATTCAGCGCCCATAATGATGCCTGTATATTGCTCAATAAGACCGAGGCCGAACCCCGTCCCGATCACCGCCGGCAAATTGCCCAGCCCCGCCGCCGTCACAAAAGGAGCGGACGGAATAGACGATGCCATAGAACGGCTGGATGACCCAGATCATCGACACCAGCACCCCGGCAGCCCCGCAAATGGCGGCGTTAAGGGAGAAGGTGAAGGCGTAAACGCGATCGGTATCAATTCCCAGCACACGCGCGGCCCGCGGGTCCTGCGCGGTGGCGCGGATCGCCTGCCCCGTGCGTGAGGTTTTCATGAAGATCACCACCACAACAGCCAGCGCCATCGCCATCACGAGTGAGACGATCTTTACCGTCGGAATGGTGACGAAACTGTCAAACGCCGTCAAAATCGGCAATTCAGAGTCAATAATTTGAACTTCAGGACCAAAGATCAGGTTGATCACCTGCTGCATGAGGAGCGACAAGCCAAAGGTCGCCAGCAGAGAGGTGAACATATCCTGGTCAATCACCCGCTTGATGATGAGCTGGTAGACAATATGACCAAACACAAACATCATCGCCATCGCAACAACGATCAAAATCGGAATGATAACCCATGTCGGAAGCCCCATGCCGTGAAGCGGATGGAACAACGCGTAGGCGATATACCCCCCCATGATGACAAAGTCACCCTGAGCCAGGTTTTTCACGTTCATGACACCCCAGACCAGCGCCAGGCCATACGCACTCAGTGCGAAAACAGCCCCGACAAAGACCCCATCCAGTATCATCTGGACGTTCATGACAGGTGCCCATACGAACAGCAATTGCAGATTATCGAGCATAATCCCCTCAGTTCTTAAAATGGATAAAGTTGTCTTAAATCAAAGAGAAAGAGGAGAGCATAAGCTCTCCTCTCAATGATGGTGCGATTAGTACCCAGCTTTGCGCGGGAACTGCATGTCATCGGCGGTCACAACCAGGTTGTAGTTGCCGTTGGCATCGATCTGACGCATGAACATCGGCTTGGCAATGTTGTTGCCTGCCGCGGAGAACTTGATGTCACCGTAAAAGGTTTCCATTTCAATTGCTGAAATGGCATCACGAACCGCGTCCTTGTCGAAGCTGTTGGCCGCTTCAAACGCTTCTTTCCAGACCAGCACGGCGGCAGACGCCTGAGCGGACTGATAAGGAACAGAAGAGTAGGATGGGTATTCAGCCTTGAAACCTTCGTTCCAGTCAGAAGCGGAACCGAACATGCTGTCACGCTTTGGAATACCTTCAACCCACTGGGTTGCACACATGATGCCTTGCGCTGCTTTCGGGAACTTTTCCTGAATCTTGGCAGCTTCACAGTGGGTCATGCCGATGATCGGCACAGAGACTTTCATCTCTTCCAGCTGACGGGCAGCGGTGGCCGCGCCTTTGGAGTGACCGGAGACGATCAGCACGTCAGGACGCAGGGCTTTGACCTTGGTCAGGGTCGCGGACATGTCAGACAGGTCAGCAGGCAGCTTGTCGTCAATGACGATCTTCATGCCGTATTTCTTAGCGGCATCAACAACACCTTCACGCACGTCGAGTGAGAACGGATCGTTTTCAAACGCCATGGCGACTTTGATTTCAGAAGGGTTGTCAGTTGTCTGTGCCGCCAGCTCAATGGTGGTGGACAGGTACTGCTCAGACGTCGACAGCACGGCAAACAAATACTTGTAGCCCTGGGTGAAGAGTGAACGGGACGCCCCTTCCGCTTCAACCATTGGCACGCCGAATTTTTCAGAAACCGGGGCAATCGCCTTCGTCATCCCTGAAGAATACGGGCCAAGCATAAACTCAACACCATCCTGCTGGATCAAGCGTTCAGCAAGCTGGGCACCACGTGCAGGGGTGGATTCATCGTCATAATACTTGACCGCAAGCTTGTAGGTCTTGCCGCCAACCTTGACGCCGCCCGCTTCGTTGATGACTTTGATCGCGTAGTCATAACCACGGGTGGTGTGCAAACCGTTGGTGGCGTATTTGCCGGTCAGGGAGATGGATGAGCCAAGGGTAATGGTATCACCCTCAACCTTGGCCATGGCAGAGCCGGCCATGCTGACACTGGCCACAACAGCTGCAGAGACAACCATTGTCTTTAATGATTTGAACTTCATGTGTTCCTCCAAAATTTTATTTTGTTGATTAACCTTAACCCAAATATCGGGACTGTCTAGGCAAACACGGAAGAAAAATGAAATAATCAGAAAAAAAATTGTCGTCTTTACACAAAATTCCTGAGGAAAATAGCTAGAAACCGCCGGACATGCCGTCCTTGCGGGGGTCGGACCCTGCCACCAGCACACCTGTATCAAGGTCACGAAGAATCGCCTGGCCGCCCCCAATCGGGGCGGAAGGGTAATCCAGGACATGGCCCCGACGCTCAAGTTCAGCCGCTTGTTCAGGGCTGTAACTGCCTTCGAGCTGAAGAACGCCAGCGTGGCCAAAGCTGCGGGCGGCATCGAGCGCCTGTTGCGGGTTCATGCCATGGGCAAACAGGTTTGACATCAGCATGGCGTGGCCTGCCGCCTGATACTGGCCACCCATGACCCCAAATGGCCCCACCAGCTGATCACCTTTCGTGATCATGCCCGGAATAATCGTATGCAACGGGCGTTTGCCGCCAGCAATACGGTTCGGGTGATGGTCGTCTACGCGGAACGCCCGGCCACGGGACTGGAACAACACGCCATAGCCCGGGGTGGAAATGCCAGAACCGAAATCATCAAAAATAGAATTGATCAGCGATACCGCCATGCCGTCTTTATCAACCGCCGCCAGGTAGATCGTGTGCGGATGGGTGGGGAAATCCTCACCATCAAACGGCTGGGCTTTCTTCATATCGATCATGCTGACGAATGTGGCAAGCGACTCATCGCTGAGCAGCCAATCCACCGGCACATCTTCACGGTCAGGGTCCGCCACATAAGTATCCCGCAGGCGATAGGCGATCTTTGATGCTTCGGCCAGCACATGGACACGGTCGACATCATCCATCGCGGCGAGGTCAAACTGCTCAACGATACGGATCAGCACCAGGGCGGCGACCCCCTGCCCGTTCGGCGGGCATTCCCAAATGGTATGGCCTTTGTAATCGGCTGAAATCGGGGTGACAAAACTGGCTTCGGTGTTGATGAAATCACTGTCCTGATGGAAGCCCCCCATTGAGGTGAGCTTGGCCAGCATATCTTCCATTACCGGCCCGTTGTAAAAACCGTCACGACCATTTTTGGCGATCAGCTTAAACGCTTCGGCCAGCTTCGGTTGGCGGAAGACATCCCCGGCCTGATACGCCGCGCCATTCTTGAGGAACTGCTCCGCGGCATCCTTGTCCTCTTCGACATTGCCAGGGTGCAGCCCCCAATCACGGGCAACGCGATCATGCACCGCGATGCCATTGGTGGCGTAATCAATAGACGGGGCAAACAAACGGTCCCAATCATGGCGGCCAAATTTCTCGTGCAGTTTGGCCCAGGCGTCGACAGCCCCGGGAATCGTCACCGCATGGGGGCTGTGACGGGGGATCGCATCAAGCCCCTGGGCACGAATGCCCTCGCCACTGGCATTGGCAGGAGCGCGGCCAGCCCCGTTGAGGGCAATAATATCGGTGGAGCCATCTTTTGACACCAGCGCAAAGCAATCGCCGCCGATGCCTGTCATTTGCGGTTCCGCCACCGACAACAGCGAAGTTGCGGTGATCGCCGCGTCGACTGCTGACCCGCCTTCCGCCAACACCTTAAGCCCCGCCGCCGTGGCGATAGGATGAGAGGTGGTGATCATGCCGTTCTGGGCTCGTACCGCTGAACGTCCGGGGAGAGAGAAATTGCGCGCCATGGGAATTGTCCATCTGTCGTTGACTGAATTGATACCCATAACCTACCGCGAACACGCCCGAAAACAAGACGTGAGGTGGTCTGGCAACAAAGAAAAAAGAAATGGTGCGGCTGGAGGGACTTGAACCCCCACGTCTTGCGACACCAGAACCTAAATCTGGCGTGTCTACCAATTTCACCACAGCCGCAGTAAAGGTGTGTTTACACCAAATAAATGGACAGCGACAACCTAAAAATCTGCTCAAGGTCGCCGCCAGATTAAACCGCCAGTTTAAACTATTGGTGGCTTAATGGTGGGGTTTAACAGCGGGGTTTAACGGCGGGGGGATATGTCTGACGGGAACACATGCTCGCCATCATCGCCCAAAGGCATGGCCAGAACAGAATCAACCTGCGCCATCGGCAAGGCCGAATAAAGATGCGGGAAAAGACGGCCACCACGGGATTCCTCCCACACCACATCAAGCCCCTTTGTCATCACCCGCACCAGCACCAGCCCGCTGACGCCGTTGAAATGCAGGAAAGCGGTTTCCGCCACCTGATCCGCGGTGGAAAAATGGATAAAGCCATCGGCCAGGTCAATCCCTGCCCCGTTGAATTGCCCTTTGGCTTCGGCATCGCGCCAAATCTCTTCGGGGCAGATTTTATAGATGATCTCAGACATGGCGGGAGCTTACGTGATGACGGCAGAAAGGTAAATGCACGTCGCCTTAAAGATTGCGGCGCCTTAATGATTGCGTCGCCACAATGAAAGGGCTAAAAATTCGGGAGCATTATTCCCCCTGACTGGAGGCCTCAATCCCATGAGCATTTCCCTGAACCAAGCCAACACCATCATCTCAGCCGCCCTTGCCAAAGCGCGCGCCGATAACATGAAGCCGTTAAGCGTCATTGTCCTTGATTCCCGTGGCGCGCTTGTCGCCGCCCAATCCGAAGATGGCGTCAGCATCATGCGGTCGAAAATTGCCCATGGCAAAGCCAATGCCGCCATCCAGCTCGGCATGGGAACCCGTGCGCTGATGAACCGCGCCGAAACCCAGGCCTATTTCGTTTCGGCCATCAATGGCGTTGCTGGCGGTGATCTTGTGCCGGTGCCCGGCGGCTGCCTGATCATGGATGGCGATGCGCTGATCGGCGTTGTCGGCATTTCCGGCGACACTTCCGATAATGATGAAATCGCCTGTGTCGCGGGGATCGAAGCCGCGTCCCTGACCGCCGTCACCGGCTGATGCCTCTGCCGCGTCCATTGATCCCCCATCTTCTCGGGTGGGGCGGGGTCATCCCGTTTGTGGGGTCTGCCCTGGCGAAAGCGTTTGGCGACCCTTTGATGGCGATTTATGCCCTCAATTTCGGGACCGTTTATGGCGCGGTGATCATCGGGTTTCTTGGCGCTATCCATTGGGGCGCCGCCTTAACATCCCGGCAGAACTGGCGTTACATCTGGTCGGTTCTGCCTGCCCTTGCCATGGTGCCGGTGCTGGTCATGGGGCCGGTGCAACGGGTGCCGTTTCTGGTGGCGGGGCTGGTGATTTGCTGGGGGGTTGATCTGGCGACCGCTCGCAAGGGCGGGTTTGCGCCATGGTACATGCGGCTTCGTCATGGGTTGACGGCGGTGGCCGTCGCCGCGCTCATCAGCCTGGTGGCGATATAATCACGGGTTAGCGCAACCGCGCCATGATCACATTACCGATCACGACAAAGCCAAGCCCGAGGATGGCCAGACCTGTCCACTGGTAGTTTTCCACAAAGGTGGAGATCAGAAGCGCGCCAACGGGGAAGATCACCGTCGCGTAGCCCGCCCGGCTGGGGCCAATCCGCCCCAATAACGCCAGGTAAGCGGTAAACGCCAGAACGCTCGACACCACCGCCAGCCAGACCATGCCGCCAAGGTACGGCGCCGTCCATTCGACGGTGAAACCATGCCCCCGCACCAGGCTCAGCATTGCCAGGAAGATCGCCCCGTACATCATCCCCCAGCTGTTGGCCGCCATGACCGGCAGACCGGCATGTTGCGCCCGTGACGAGATCAGGTTGCCGCAACAGAACACGGTTGTCCCCGAAAGGCAGAGAAGCAGGGACGCAAAGCTCGTCGTCCCGCCGCTTAATTCCGGCGCGAACATCAAGCCCACGCCGCTGAACCCGAAAATACCGGCGATGATCATCATCGCTTTGGGCTTCTGGCGGAAGAACACCCCCATCAGGAACATATTGATCAGGGAAGCGGTGGAAAACACCACCGCCAGCAGGCCCGACGTCGCCTCCAGCCCGCCGTAATAAAACAGCGTGAAATTGCAGCTGAACAGAAAAACCCCCAGCCCCATCAGCCGCCAGTGCTGACGCCAGGGGATGGTGAGCGGCTGGCGCGATATCGCCGTCACCAGAAACATCAGGGCAGAGGCCAGCAGGAATCGCCACATCAAGGACACTTCAGGCGCCACCACCCCCAATTGCCATTTGAGCGGCAACCAGCTGGTGGACCAGCCGAAAATGACCAGACCATAAAGGAGAACGTCGAAAGGTTTCATGAACACCTGAACAGCCCGAGGCGGGCCATGAAGAAAATGGTCGGAACGGCAGGATTTGAACCTGCGACCCCTACACCCCCAGTGTAGTGCGCTACCAGGCTGCGCTACGCTCCGACTGACTTCGTTATAACGAAGCTCTCTTCAGAAGAGAAACAAAAAATGAAAAGGACGATTAAACCGATTGCGCCAGGCGATCAAGCCGGTGCGCGGCTTCTTTCAGCAATGCCATGGCGGCGGCGACATCCCCGTCAGCAGGCGCCTGAACGGCGTGAACCTGGGCGTGAGCTTGGGCGGCGTCAACTTGGGCGGCGTCATCAGCCCCCTCACCGCCTGGGGGTGATACAGGTGTCTGGGGGGCCTCAGCGGCCCCGCTCTTCAGCACTTGTTGCGCGCCTTTGATGGTGTAGCCTTCGGCATAAAGCAAATCACGGATGCGTGTCAGCAGGGTGATGTCTTCAGGGCGGTAATAGCGGCGGCCGCCACTGCGCTTCACCGGCTTGATTTGCGAGAAACGGGTTTCCCAGAATCGCAGGACATGCGCCGGCACGTTCAACAGCGATGAAACTTCAGAGATGTTGCGGAAGGCGTCGGGCGATTTTTCAACCATCACCGTCGTCCCTATGAGCTGGTGTTCACCCGATCACGCAGGATATGTGAAGGACGGAAAGTCATCACTCGGCGTGGGGTGATGGGCACTTCCTGCCCGGTTTTCGGGTTACGGCCGATGCGTTCGTTCTTGCTGTTTACCGAAAAACTGCCAAAAGACGAGATTTTGACCTTATCCCCGTTTTCAAGGGATTTGGACATTTCTTCCAGAATCGTGGCGACGATCTCCGCGGATTCATTGCGGGACAATCCAATCTTCTGATAAATCGCTTCGGCGATATCGGCTCTAATAACTGAACGTGACATACCCAGACCCTATCCAATCTGCATCAAATTATCAAATCAAAAACCAGAACAAGCCGGATTTTCTCTAATTAACTCTCAGGCACCCCTCAGGTTACCCCTCAGGACGTCCCATCCGCGCCAGCGCCGCGCCCCAGGTCAAGCCGCCGCCAATCGCCTCAAACGCCACCACATGCCCGGCCCCGATGCGGCCATCCTTAACCGCCGCGTTGAGCGCAAGCGGAATCGATGCGGCAGAAGTATTGGCGTGTTTAGCCACGGTACGGATGACTTTATTGGTGTCCATCCCCAATTTGCGCTGCATGCTGTCGATAATCCGCACATTGGCCTGATGCGGCACCAGCCAATCGATATCTTCAGCCGCAAGCCCTGACAGGGACAAGGCGGCATCAAGGCTGGCGGAAAGCTTTTCCACGGCATGACGGAAGACTTCATTGCCTTTCATGCGGACATGGCCGACATCACCGGTTTTCGACACACCGCCATCGACATAAAGCAGGTCACGGAACCGGCCATCGGTGTAAAGGCTGGAAGACAGGATGCCCCAATCGGGGGTGTTGACGCTGGCTTCCAGCACCACGGCCCCGGCGCCATCACCAAACAGCACCGCCGTCGACCGGTCTTCCCAATCCAGGATACGGGTAAAGGTTTCCGCACCGATCACCAGCACCTTGCGGGCCTTGCCGCTTTTGATCAGCGCGTCACCAACATCAAGGCCATAGACTAAGCCCGCGCATACCGCCTGCACATCAAAAGCAAAAGCATGATGAGCTTCGAGCTTCGCCTGAACCGATGCCGCCGTCGCGGGAAACGTATCATCAGGGGTGGTGGTGGCAATGATAATGGCGTCAATATCAGCCGCGGACACACCCGCGCTCATCAGGGCTTCACGGCCGGCATGGCTGGCGAGATCCGACGTCGTCTCCCCGTCGGCCGCGACATGGCGTTGTTCA
>JAGWAQ010000068.1 GCA_021296375.1 Alphaproteobacteria bacterium | reverse complement strand
TCAATACGGCAATTTACCAAAACGCCAATTTATCAAAACGCCAATTTACAATAACGGCAGGGCTTCCCCTGCCGTTTTTTGCGCTTGATCAGCGGTCTTCCGGCTTACATTTCACTGGCATACATTTCACCGGCTTACATTTCACCGGTTTTCATTTCATAAGTGATCCAGTCAGAACGAACCGCCTTGCGGTCATAAAGCGTGCGGGCGCGGTAATTGTTATCCCGCGTGATCCAGCGAATAACTGGCCAGCCTTTGTCTTCCGCCATGCGGTTCAGATGGTCGAGCAAATCCGCCCCGACGCCGCCGCCACGGCTTGACGGGTCAACAAACAGATCATCAAGGAACCCCACTTCCGCCCCGCGCAAAGGGCTGGGCATGGCGCGAACATGGGCCAGCCCCACCAGCTTTCCGTCAACCGAGGCGACGACACCCGTGCAGGGATGGGCCGGGTCCATCAACCAGCGCCAGGTGGCGGCAACACCGTCGTCGGTCAACTCGACCTGATAATGCGCGGCGTAGCCCTGATAGAGCTTGAGCCAGTCGCCGTAATGTTCTTCCGCCAGCGGGATGATGTCAGTCATGGTCGTGCATCCGTGTTGTTCTGAATTAGTTTGCCAAGTTTAGCGTGCAAAGGATAGGGTTAAGCTTGCGCAATCCGAAAGGCCCTTCCCATGACTGCACGCGTATGGATGCTCCTCTTCAGCTTGAGCTTCATCTGGGGGGGGACGTTTTTCCTGACGGAAATCCTGCTCGAAGAGATGCGGCCGTTCCAGATCGTCTTCCACCGCGTCAGCATCGCCGCCGTCACCATGATGGGGGTCCTCGCCCTGATGGGCAAGCGGTTGCCGCGCGACCGGCAGTCATGGATGGCGCTGGGGGTGATGGGGCTGCTCAATAACGCCATTCCGTTTTCCGCGATTGTCTTTGGTCAGCAGTATATCACCGGCGGGCTGGCGTCGATCCTGAATTCCACGACGGCATTTTTCGGGGTCATGCTGTCGGGTCTGCTGCTGAGCGATGAGCGCATTACCGCCGCGAAATTTACCGGCGTGGTGATGGGGGTGGTTGGCGTCAGTATTGTCATGGGGGTTGAAAACCTCATGCACCTGTCCTTGTCCAGCATCGGCCAGCTGCTGATCATTCTGGCGTCGGTCAGCTATGCCCTGGCCAGCATCTGGGGCAAATTGCAGGTCAAGACCATGGGGGTTGAGGTGACGGCCACCGGCATGCTGATCTCCTCATCGGTCTGGATGCTTATCCTTGCCACCGCCATTGAAGGCGTCCCCATTGCCGCCCTGTCCATGAAATCCAGCGTCAGCATTTTTACCATGGCGGTGATCTGCACCAGCATGGCCTATCTGCTCTATTTCCGGATTCTGGCCCTGGCCGGGGCCGGTAACCTGATGCTGGTGACGATCATCATCCCGCCATTTACGCTGGTGCTGAACGCCTTTGCGCTGGGGGAAATGGTGTCAGCGCAAGAGGTGCTGGGCTTTGGGGTGATCGCGCTGGGCCTGCTCATCATCAGCGGCAAGATCCCCCTGCTGAAAGGGTAGCGGGGATACCCCATAAAAAAGGGCCGCTTGAGCGGCCCTTCTTCAACTTCAGCGTCACGATTAACGTGAGTAATATTCGATGACGAGGTTGGGTTCCATCTGCACCGGGTAAGGCACATCCGCCAGTTCAGGGATGGCGTTCATGCTGCCCTTGAACTTGGCTTCGTCAACGGTGACGTATTCCGGAATATCACGCTCGGAGGACGCCATGGCTTCCATCACCTGAGGGATATTGCGGGACTTTTCTTTCAGCTCGATGACATCACCGATTTTCATCATCGCCGAGGCGATGTTGTGGCGACGACCATTAACCATGACATGACCGTGGTTGATGAGCTGGCGCGCGGCAAAAACCGTCGGCGCGAATTTCATGCGGTAGATCAGGGCATCCAGACGGCATTCGAGAATACCGATCAGGTTCTGGCCGGTGTCACCACGGCGACGGATGGCTTCCTGATAATATTTTTTGAACTGCTTTTCGCCAATATTGCCGTAGTAGCCCTTGAGCTTCTGCTTGGCCATCAACTGCACACCGTATTCGGTGGGCTTGCGGCGACGCTGGCCGTGCTGGCCGGGGCCATATTCACGGGCGTTGACAGGGGATTTGGCGCGGCCCCAAAGGTTGACGCCGAGACGACGGTCAATCTTATGCTTGGACGAATGACGCTTGTGGTCAGATTTAGGTGCCATTTTTGGCCTCCTTTACGTTGTTGTTGTTGCCCCGGTAGTGCCGATTTGGCCGGGTCGACGCGCATGGCAAACCATCACGACAACCGCTTTCCCGGGAAATGTTCTTGGTGTTTAGGGAATTTCCGCCCCCCTGTCAAGGCTGAAGTCATATCCAGCTTGCGCTTGCGGCTAGTCAGGGGCGCCCGCGCGACGGATCGATTTGACCATGCCATGGAGCGTGCGGATGTCTTGTTCCGTTAACTCCGCCCGCCCGAACATGGCCATGATATTGCGCATCACCACGGCTTTCATATCATCATTGCCAAAGAACCCGCCCTGCCCCAGCACCTCTTCCAGCACGCCAAAGAAAAACTGCTTGTCCTGAGAGCTCGCCGGGTTATCCTGGCGGTCATCTATCAGCAGGTCCTGATCCATGAGCGCCGCCATGCGGCATTCCCACCCCGTCAGCAGCACCGCTTGCGCAAGATTGAGTGAGGAGAATTGCGGGTTCAGCGGCACGGTGATGATGATATCCGCCAGCGCCACGTCATCGTTATCAAGCCCGGAGCGTTCGCCGCCGAACAGCAAGGCGGTCTTGCCGCCGGCTTTGGCGTGACGAAAGAGCATTGCGCCAGCTTCGCGCGGGGTCAGGATATCTTTTGCCATGCCGCGTTTGCGGGCGGTGGTGGCGGCGATCATGGTGTAAGGAGCGGCGGCTTCAGCGGTGGTGGCGTAAACATCAGCGCGATCAAGAATATCACTTCCGCCAGAGGACATCGCCTCAGCCGCCGGGTTCGGCCAGCCGTCACGCGGATCGACCAGATGAAGGGTAGTGAGGCCGCAGTTTTTCATCGCGCGGGCAGATGCGCCGATATTCTCCCCCATTTGCGGATTGGCAAGGATCACCGACGGCAGAAACTCCGCCCAGTCCCCGTCACGCTCATCACTGGAGGTATTGGTCCCCGCCATGGTTATTCCGCCGCCATGGTTATTATGCCCCGGGAGCCTTAAGGGGAGCCTTAACGGGGGCTTTAAGTGGAGCCTGAACGCCATCCTTGAACAGCTTCCATGTCATGGCATCGGACAGCGCCATCACCGACGCGTCGATGATATTGGTGGACACACCAACCGACGTCCAGCCTGTGCCATCGTCATCACGGCATTCGATCAACACCCGGGTGACGGCGTCGGTGCCGCCTTGCTCGCCGTCGGCAGTCTCGGCATTGCCGCTGATGATGCGGACCTTGTAGTCAAACAAGGTGACGCCGCTCAATTTCGGGTAAGCGCGGATCAAGGCTTTGCGGACGGCGGTATCGACGGCATTGACGGGGCCATTGCCTTCCGCCGCTTCATGGAAAGATTCCCCCCCAACCGTGACGGTGACCGTGGCTTCGGATTCCACCACCAGCTTGCCCTTGGCGTTAAACCGCCGTTCATCCATGACGCGGAACCGCCCGATCAGGAAGTAATCCGGCACTTCACCCAGCGCCCGCCGGACCAGAAGTTCCATGCTGGCTTCGGCGGTATCAAAGGCCCAGCCATTGTATTCCTTGGTTTTGACATCGGCAATCAAGGCATCGAGCCGGGCGTCGTTCTTGTCAATCGCAATGCCGAAATCTTCAAATCGGGCAAGGAAATTGGCCTTCCCCGATTGATCAGAAACAATGTATTCGCGCATATTGCCGACGGTTTCCGGCGGCACATGCTCATAGGTGCGGGGGTCTTTCTGCGCCGCCGAGGCATGCAGCCCGCCTTTATGGGCAAAAGCGGCATCCCCGACATAGGGCGCATGGGCATTGGGCACGCGGTTGATGCGGTTATCAAGCAGTCGGGACAAGGATTTCAGTTTCGGCAACCGGTCTTTGGCGACCCCCGTCTGATAGCCGTATTTCAACATCAGGTTCGGGATCAAGGTGATGAGATCGGCATTGCCGCAGCGCTCCCCGATGCCATTGATCGTGCCTTGCACCTGACGCGCGCCAGCCTGAACAGCGGCGATCGAATTGGCCACCGCCAGCCCGCAATCATTATGGCAGTGAATCCCGATATTGGCGTCCGGCAAATGCGCCTTGACCGCCGCCACCCCTGCCGAAATATCATCAGGCATTGATCCGCCATTGGTGTCACACAGCACGATCCATTCAGCCCCGCCATCAAACGCCGCTTTCGCGCAGGCCAGGGCATAGTCGGGGTTGTTCTTGAACCCGTCGAAGAAATGCTCGCAATCAAACATCGGTTGACGGCCGCGATCAGCCACCGCCTGCAAGGATGAGGTGATCATCTCGAGGTTTTCATCAAGCTCAACCCCAAGGGCGGTGCGGACATGAAAATCCCAGGTCTTGCCGACAAGGCAGGTGCCGTCCGTGGGGGCATCCATGACCGCCACCAGCCCCGGGTCATTCGACGCCGAACGTCCGCCACGGCGAGTCATGCCAAAGGCCACGGTGCGGGCTGATTTAAGTGTTGGCAGATCAGCAAAAAACGCATTATCCGTGGGGTTGGCGCCGGGCCAGCCGCCTTCGATATAATCGATCCCCATGTCATCAAGAGCTTTGGCAATGGCGATCTTGTCCGCGACGGAAAAATCAATCCCGCGGGTTTGCGCCCCGTCACGGAGCGTCGTGTCAAAGAGCCAAATGCGCTCACCAGTCATGGTTTTTGTCCTGTCTTGCGTGTTCATGCGATGCGTTGTGCCGGAAAGACCCTTCCTCTATAGACCAAAAGCAGGTGAAATCAAAGCCCTGCCCCGATGGACAAATGCCAGCGCGCCTCTTTTACTTGCGTCGCCAGATCGTCCCCTCGGGGCTGTCTTCCAGCAGGATGCCCTCGGCGGCAAGGTCATCACGGATGCGGTCCGCTTCGGCAAAATCCTTATTGGCCTTGGCGGTTTGGCGGGCGGCAATAGCGGCGTCGATGGCGGCGTCATCCCCGCCGTCGCCCTTGAACCAGATGGAGCAATCCTCACAAAGCAGGCCCAGCAATTCCGCTGATGCTTTCAAGGCTGACTTTGCCGCGTCATCGCCTTTATTGGCCATTCGCGCCAGTTCATGGAGCCGCGCCAGCGCGTTCGGGGTGTTGAGGTCATCCCCCAGCGCCGCCAGCACATGCTCGTCAGGTTCGGCCGCCGCTGTCGCGCCTTCGGCGGCGCGATAAAGCGTGTCGAGGGCGGATTTCGCTTCGACCACGCCATTGATCGAGAAATCAAGCGGCGCGCGGTAATGGGCGGTCAGCAGAGCGTAACGGATGGCCTCGCCTTTATGATCTGCAAGCACATCAGCAACCGTCGTGAAATTGCCGAGGGATTTGGACATTTTCTCGCCATCCACCGTGACATAGCCGTTATGCATCCATGTTTTGGCCATGATGTCATGGCCATGGGCACAGCGGGATTGCGCGATCTCGTTTTCATGATGGGGGAAGATCAGGTCCAGCCCGCCGGCGTGGATATCAAACGTCTCCCCCAGAAAAGCCGCGCTCATGGCGGAACATTCGATATGCCAGCCGGGGCGGCCATAACCCCAGGGGCTGTCCCAACCGGGCTGATCTTCACCGGAAGGTTTCCACAACACGAAATCTGACGGATCGCGCTTGAACGGCGCGACATCAACCCGCGCCCCGGCGATCAACTCATCAAGACTGCGGCGCGACAATTGCCCGTAATCCGCCATGCTGGTAACGCTGAACAGCACATGGCCTTCGGCGGCGTAAGCATGGCCCTTGTCGATCAAGGTGGTGATCATGGTGATCATATCATCGATATGATCGGTTGCCCGCGGTTCCACGTCAGGACGGGCGGAGCCGAGGGCGGCGCAATCCTCATGAAACGCGTTGGTGGTGCCTTCGGTCAGCGCACGGATGCTGACGCCCTCTTCCGCCGCCCGCGCGTTGATCTTGTCATCGACATCGGTGATGTTGCGGACATAGGTCACGCGGTCATAATGATGGCGCAACAGCCGCACCAGCACATCAAACAGCACCACCGGCCGGGCGTTGCCGACATGGATGCGGTCATAGACCGTCGGCCCGCAGGCATAGATCCGGATATGGCTGGCATCAAGAGGTTCAAACGGCTCTTTGGAACGGCTCAGGGTATTGTAGAAATTCAGGCTGGTCATGTGTCAGGCCGCCTCACCCTTCAGGCGCGCGAGGATACGGTCACGCCCCATGACCGGCAACATGCCTTTCAGCTCCGGCCCCGAGGATTGCCCCGTTAACGCCAGTCGAAGCGGCATGAAGACCGCGCGGCCTTTCAGCCCCGTTGCCGTCATGATGGCTTTTGTCCAGTCCCCCCAGGTCGCTTCCGTAATATCACCTTCGGGCAAGCTGGCGGCGGCGGCGGCGATCACCGCGTCATCTTCAATCACCGGCGTGATGGCGGCAGTGGCGACCTCAAACCAGCGTTTCGCTTCACCGACACCAGCGATATTGCCACGCACCGCGTTCCAGAACACTTCACCGCCACCAACGCCAAGTTCCGTCAGGCGGTCGGCAACATGTTCATAAGCCGTGCCGCCAAGAATACGGGCATTGATCAAGCCAAGTTCAGCGGGGTCAAACCGTGGCGTGGCGCGGCCAAATCGCGTGATGTCAAACCCCGACACAACCTCATCCATCGTCTGGCGCGGTTCCACCGGGTCGGAAGTGCCGATCCGCCCCAGCAGACTGGCAATGGCGATCGCTTCCGTGCCATCTTCGCGCAATGAGGCAATGGAAAGAGAGCCAAGACGTTTCGACAGGCCCTCACCATCTGCCCCCGCAAGCAGGGCGAAATGACCCATTACAGGGGCCGTGCCCCCCAACGCTTCAAACAACTGGATCTGGGCGGCGGAATTGGTGGTGTGGTCTTCGCCGCGCAGGATATGGGTGATGCCATGGTCCATATCATCAACCACCGACGCCAGGGTATAGATCACCCGACCATCGGCGCGCAAGACAACAGGGTCCGACAAGGATGACATCGGCACCGCCACTTCACCGCGAACAAGGTCATTCCAGGCGACGGTGACGTCATCAAGCTTGAAACGGTAATGGGGCATTTCCCCCGCCGCTTCCTTTTCGGCAATTTGCTCCGGCGTCAGTTTCAGGGCGGCGCGGTCATAAACCGGCGGCCGCCCTGCCGCCAGTTGCGCCTTGCGCTTGAGCGCCAATTATTCCTGGGTTTCAAAGCATTTATATGCCCGCCCCGCCGCCACCAGTTGATCAAGCGCAGCGCGATAGCGGTCAATGCGGCTTGATTGCCGGTCCTCGAGGTCCCAATCCATGCCCATCCATTGCAGGTCATGGCGGATGCTGGCTTCAAATTCAGGGGTCGAGCGTTCATCATCAGTATCATCGATCCTGAGCATGAACCGCCCCCCCTGCTTGCGGGCAAACAGGTAATTGACCAGCGCGGTGCGCATATTGCCGACATGAAGATGGCCCGTCGGACTTGGGGCAAAACGAACGAGAGGAGTGGTCATTCAGGGTCTCCGGCCTTAAGCGGCGTCGAAAGAGGATAGCGTGACGTGATCGGGAAGCGGCGGTCACGATAAAACGCCCGCTTCGTCAATTTTGGCCCCGGGGCGCATTGGCGGCGTTTGTATTCCGCCCGCATCAACATGGTGGCGCAACGCTGGACAAGCTCAGGGTCATGGCCGCCCGCAATAATGCTGTCCACAGAGTGCTGGTCTTCGACCAGGGCTTTCATGATGGCGTCCAGCACCTCATATTCAGGCAGGCTGTCGCTGTCCTGCTGATCGGGGCGCAATTCGGCGGATGGCGGGCGGGTGATGATGCGATCAGGGATCACCTCACCCGACGGGCCAAGCGCGCCTTGCGGCAGGTTCTGGTTGCGCCAGCGGCACAGCTCAAACACCCGGGTTTTCCAGACGTCGATCAGCGGCGCGTAACCGCCACACATATCGCCATAAAGCGTCGCGTAGCCCGTGGCGTATTCCGATTTAT
>JAGWAQ010000067.1:5274-13470 GCA_021296375.1 Alphaproteobacteria bacterium | reverse complement strand
GTTGTCGCTGTTTTGCGACGACTTTCAACTTATCCTTAACTAATATGTCGAATATATTGACGACAGTGTATTGATCGGCTCTGCCATTGACGGCATGCTGTCCGACCTTGACCCCCATTCGAGCTATCTGCCGCCAGAAGAATTTGCCAAAATGCAGCAGCGCACCAAAGGTGAGTTCGGCGGCCTCGGGATCGAAATCACCATGCAGGATGGCTATGTGCTGGTGGTCTCCCCGATTGACGACACCCCCGCCGCTCGCGCCGGCATCCAGTCCGGTGATCTTATTGTCATGATCGAGGGCGAAGACGTGCTGGGGCTGAGCATTTCCGAAGCGGTGGCCAAAATGCGCGGGCCTGTGGGCAGTGATATCGAGATCACCATTCGCCGTGGCCAGGATGAATTTTTTGATGTCACCCTGACCCGCGATACCATCAAGATGCGGTCCGTTCGCCACGGGAGTTTTGGCCAGGTGGGCTACATCCGCCTCGTTAAATTTGACCAGCAAACCACCCCGGGGCTGAACAAGGCGATTGACGAATTGCGCGCCGAGCATGGCGACAAGCTGCAAGGGATCATTATTGATCTGCGCAACAACCCCGGCGGATTGCTGAACGAAGCGATTGCTGTATCCGACGCCTTCCTCAATGAGGGCGAAATCGTCTCGACCCGCGGCCGTCATGAAAACCAGAATTCCCGTCATTACGCCACCAGCGGTGATCTTGGTGATGGCCTGCCGATGGTGGTGCTGATCAATTCCGGTTCAGCGTCGGCGTCAGAAATCGTCGCGGGCGCCCTGAAAGACCACCAACGCGCGATCATCATGGGGACACGGTCCTTCGGCAAAGGGTCTGTTCAAAGCATTATCCCGATGCCCGGTCATGGCGCGGTGCGGCTGACGACCGCCCGTTACTACACCCCGTCGGGGGTCTCCATTCAATCGACCGGTATCGAACCTGACATCACGGTTGAACTGGCGATTGTCGAAGATATTGATGAGGGCGCGGTGCGCGAAGAAGACCTGCGCGGCGCTCTTTCCAACACATCTTCTGAAGACGACAACGCCGAGGACAATGGTGATGGGACCGAAGAATTGAAAGACTATCAATTGTCGCGCGCCATTGACCTGATCCAGGGCGTCGCCATCTTCAACACTCAACCGCAATAGAGCCTGACCATGCAGGATTACTTCGAGCGACCCTACCGCCCTTGCGTTGGCATCATGCTGCTGAACGCGGATAACCATGTGCTGGTCGGCCAACGGCTCGACAATATGGTGGAAGCCTGGCAAATGCCGCAAGGCGGGATCGACGATGGCGAAACCCCTATCGAGGCCGGTTTCCGTGAAATGGGTGAGGAGATCGGCACCACCAAGGCTGAGTTCATTGCTGAACATCCCGCCTGGCTTGACTATGACATTCCCGTTGAGCTTGCCGACCGGCTCTGGAAGGGGAAGTTCCGTGGCCAGACCCAGAAATGGCTGCTGTTCCGGTTTACCGGTGAAGACAGCGACATCAATATCGCCACCGCTGAACCGGAGTTCCAGAAATGGAAATGGGCAGAACCAAAGGTGCTGCCCAGTCTCGCGGTCCCGTTCAAGAGGGACGTTTATGAAGGTATTCTGGCGGAGTTCGCTGATCTGTTGTGATCAGCCCCGTTACGCGGCGAGGGCCGCCAATACCGCTTTCAGGAAATCAACGTCATTGTCCTTGCCGTCTTGTTCGGCGGCGTCAAGCTGGGCATGGATCTCATCCTTGCGGCTGGGGTCGAGCTTTTCGGCACGTTCCGCTAGAATAGTGCAACGATCTTCGGCGACATCAGCGATCCCGCCATCAACCATGATGCGATCCGTCACCTGACCATTGTCATGGACTTCAACAACACCGCGCTGAAGCGTCGAGATCAACGGCGCGTGGCGAGGCAGGACACCAAACAGACCTTCAACACCTGGCGCCACAACCATGCCCGCGGCGCGAGAGATCATGACACGGGCCGGGGTGACCAGTTCAAATGCAGTTGTATCTGACATGATGTCCTATCCTTCCTGAAGAGAAATGGGCAGGGCTGCTGTTAGGCAGCCTCTGCGGCCATTTTCTTGCCCTTTTCAACAGCTTCTTCGATCGTGCCGACCATGTAGAAGGCTGCTTCTGGCAGGTCATCATAGTCACCTTCGATGATGCCGGTGAAGCCCTTGATGGTGTCTTCGAGGGACACAAGCTTACCTGGCGAGCCGGTGAAGACTTCAGCAACGTGGAACGGCTGTGAAAGGAAACGCTGGATCTTGCGCGCACGGGACACAACGAGCTTGTCTTCTTCAGACAGTTCGTCCATCCCGAGAATGGCGATGATGTCCTGCAGGGATTTGTACTGCTGGAGCACTTCCTGCACGCGGCGGGCAACACCGTAGTGTTCTTCACCGACGATCCGCGGGTCAAGCATACGCGAAGTTGAGTCAAGCGGATCCACCGCCGGGTAAATCCCAAGTTCAGCGATCTGACGTGACAGAACGGTGGTCGCATCAAGGTGCGCGAATGATGTTGCCGGTGCCGGGTCAGTCAAGTCATCGGCAGGGACGTAAATCGCCTGAACCGAGGTGATTGAACCTTTGCGGGTGGTGGTAATCCGTTCCTGCAGGGCCCCCATGTCGGTGGCCAGCGTCGGCTGGTAACCCACCGCCGAAGGAATACGGCCGAGCAGCGCGGATACCTCAGAACCTGCCTGGGTAAAGCGGAAGATGTTATCAACAAAGAACAGCACGTCCTGGCCTTCTTCATCACGGAAATATTCCGCCAGGGTCAGACCGGTCAGCGCAACACGGGCACGGGCGCCTGGAGGCTCGTTCATCTGACCGTAAACGAGGGCCGCTTTTGAGCCTTCACCTTCGGTGTTGATAACGCCGGATTCAACCATTTCGTGGAACAGATCGTTCCCTTCACGGGTACGTTCACCAACACCGGCGAACACCGAATACCCACCATGGGCTTTCGCGACGTTGTTGATGAGTTCCATAATCAGAACTGTTTTACCCACACCGGCACCACCGAAGAGGCCAATCTTGCCCCCTTTGGCGTATGGCGCGAGCAGATCCACAACCTTGATCCCGGTGACGAGAATTTCGGCTTCCGTGGACTGGTCGATATATTCAGGCGCCGGGCGGTGAATAGGGAAGGTCTTCTTGGACTTGACGGGCTTGCCTTCATCAACAGGCTCGCCAATCACGTTCAGGATACGGCCAAGGGTTTCGGGACCGACGGGGACGGTGATCGGCGCGCCGGTATCCGTGGCGTCCTGACCCCGAACCAAACCTTCGGTTGAGTCCATCGCGATGCAACGCACGCCCTGTTCGCCAAGGTGCTGGGCAACTTCAAGAACGAGTCGCTGCCCGTTGTTGTCCACTTCAATCGCGTTCAGAATTGGCGGAAGGTCACCGACGAATTCCACATCGACAACCGCGCCGATGATCTGGGTAATTTTACCGTTTGCTGTTTTGGCCATAGCTAAGTGCTCCGGTTGGTTTTAGGGGACGGCGCTAAAGCGCTTCCGCCCCAGAGATAATTTCAATCAGTTCGGTGGTGATGGCGGCCTGACGGGAACGGTTGTAAACCATGGTCAGGCGGTCGATCAGATCACCGGCGTTACGGGTCGCGTTATCCATGGCGGTCATCCGTGCCGCCAGCTCACTGGCAGAGGATTCAAGGATAGACGCGTAGATTTCAGTCGTCAGGGCGCGCGGCAGAAGATCGGTCAGGACCGAGGCTTCATCCGGCTCGTACTCATTCGGTGCCACTGAACCCTCTTGCGGGGCTTCAGCATCAGCCGCGTTGATTTCAACCGGCACCAGCGAACGGAAGGTGACTTCCTGGGCGATGGCTGAAATAAACTTGTTGAAGACGATGGAGCAGGTGTCGATCGAACCATCAGCAATCATCGATTGAATCTTCTGGCTGATCTTGTCGGCATCACTGAACTGAACTTCCGTCCCCTGCACGCCTTCAAGCGTTTCAACGAAAATATCGCTGAATTCCCGCTTCAGGGCGTCGGTGGCCTTGCGGCCAACCATCAGCAGGCGAACGGTTTTGCCTTCACCCTGCAGACGCAGGACTTCACGACGGGTCGAGCGGATGATGCCGCCGTTAAAACCGCCGCAAAGGCCGCGATCGGCGGACACAACCACCAAAAGGTGATTGGCGGTAGCCCCTGTGCCCACCAGCAGAACCGGACCGGAGTTCGGGTCTGCCTTGACCGCCAATGAGGTGATCATCTCACTCATGCGGGTGGAATAGGGGCGGGCCTGTTCAGCATTTTCCTGGGCACGACGCAGTTTCGCGGCGGCAACCATCTTCATCGCTGACGTGATCTTCTGCGTGGATTTCACGCTTTTGATCCGGTTTTTCAGGTCCTTAAGATTGGCCATGATCGTTCTCCGGCAAAACTGCCCTTATGCGAAAGCTTTTGCGTAACCGTCGAGTTCAGCGGTCAGCTTTGCATTGGTGTCGTCGGAAATCGCCTTCTCTTCACGGATAGTGTCAAGGATAGCGGAACCAGCGGAACGCATGTGGTCAAGGAAACCGGCTTCAAAGCGGTTGACGTCACCGATCGGCAGGCTATCGAGATAACCGTTCACACCAGCGAAGATCGACACCACCTGCTCTTCAACAGGCATCGGGCTGTACTGGGCTTGCTTCAGCAGTTCCGTCAGGCGCGAGCCACGATCCAGCAGCTTGCGGGTCGAGGCATCCATGTCAGACGCGAACTGGGCGAAAGCCGCCATTTCACGATACTGCGCGAGTTCCAGCTTAATGGTGCCCGCCACCTGCTTCATCGCCTTGATCTGCGCGGCGGAACCGACACGGGATACCGACAGACCGACGTTAACCGCAGGACGAATACCCTGGTAGAACAGTTCGGTTTCAAGGAAGATCTGACCGTCGGTGATGGAAATCACGTTGGTCGGAATAAACGCCGACACGTCACCACCCTGGGTTTCAATCACCGGCAGTGCGGTCAGGGAACCGGCACCATTGTCGTCATTCAGCTTGGCGGCACGCTCAAGCAGACGTGAGTGCAGGTAGAAAACGTCACCCGGGTAAGCTTCACGGCCCGGAGGACGACGCAGAAGCAGGGACATCTGGCGATACGCCACCGCCTGTTTGGACAGATCGTCATAAACGATCACGGCATGCATGCCGTTGTCGCGGAAGTATTCGCCCATCGCGCAAGCGGTGTAAGGGGCGAGGAACTGAAGTGGCGCCGGGTCAGAGGCGGTCGCCGCAACAACGATGGAGTAATCCATGGCGCCGTTTTCTTCAAGGCTGCGCACGATCTGGGCAACGGTCGAGCGTTTCTGGCCAACCGCAACATAGATACAGAACAGTTTCTTGGTGTCGTCTTTGCCCGCGGCGTCATTGACGCTTTTCTGGTTCAGGAACGTGTCGACCGCAATCGCGGTTTTCCCGGTCTGACGGTCACCAATGATCAATTCACGCTGGCCACGGCCAATCGGGATCAGGCTGTCGATCGCCTTCAGGCCGGTCTGCATTGGCTCATGAACCGATTTACGCGGCATGATACCCGGGGCTTTGACTTCCACCCGGCGGCGGCCTTCATCCTTGATCGGGCCTTTGCCGTCGATCGGGTTACCGAGGCCGTCAACAACGCGGCCCAGCAGGCCCTTGCCCGTGGGAACGTCCACAATGGCGCCGGTACGACGAACAATGTGGCCTTCCTTGATCGAGCGGTCATCGCCGAAAATAACGATACCGACATTGTCGCTTTCAAGGTTAAGCGCCATGCCCTTGATGCCGCCGTCGAATTCCACCATTTCACCGGCGCGGACTTCGTCGAGGCCATGGACACGGGCAATACCGTCACCAACGGAGAGCACACGGCCCACCTCGGCGACTTCTGCCTCATTGCCGAAATTGGCGATTTGTTCTTTCAGAATTGCTGAAATCTCAGCGGCGCGAATATCCATTACCCAACACCCTTCATGGTCATTTCAAGCTTGGTCAACTTGGTTTTGATTGACGTGTCAATCATACGAGATCCAATCCGCACAACAAGACCCCCGATAAGGGTTTCATCAACACGCATTGAAAGAGAAATTTTGTCGCTGCCGGCCACACCAGCTACAGCTTTTTTGACGTCACCTTCGAGCTTGGCGTCAAGCGGCACAGCGGAAACAACTTCGGCTGAAACTTCACCGCGGCGAGCGGCGAGATCAGCAAGGAAGCGATCAATAATTTGAGGAAGCGCAAACAGCCGCCCGTTATCAGCAATAACGCCGATAAACTTGGCGACCAGATCATCGGCGCCGGCTTTTTGCAAAATCGCAGCCATGGCTTTATTCTGGTCTTCGCGGCTGATGGCGGGTGAGCCGATCATGCGAGCCAGATCGTCAGATTCTGCAATAAGGGAAGCGATCGCGGCAAGGTCACTTGCCACGGCATCAACACGGCCTGTTTCATCAGCGAGTTGGAACAGGGCGGTAGCATATCGGCCTGTGAATCCGGCCAGACTTGAAGACACGGGAGAACCTCCTGATATGAACCCTAGGACCGGTGGTAACCACCGGAGAAAACCGTGTATATGCACACAGGAAAGGTTGCTATCATAGTCCTTAGGCTGAAGCAAGCCTTGAGAGTGTTAAATTCACCCGCCGTGGCAAATTGCCCCTCTCCGCAAGGCTTGCCCCTGATCATCCCGCCAGCGGTCCCGCCGATGGTCCCGCCAATCGTAAAGCGCTGGCTAAAGGAAATGATAAGGGTCAATATCCACCTGACAGCGAATGCTGCTGGGAAAATCCACCTGTTTCAGCCAATCCTGAAGAATTTTCTGCATATTCACGCTGCGTTTCGCCTTGATCAAAAACCGCCAGCGGTGCCGCCCCCGCAAAAACGCAATCGGGGCCGGGGCCGGGCCAAGAATGGCGACCCCTTCAAATTGCGGTCGACACCGCCCCAGCCGAGCCGCTGATTCGCCAAGCAGCGTTTCGTCACGCCCCGACAGGATGATGCTGGCCAGACGCCCATAAGGCGGCATTTCCGCCGCCTGACGGGCGGCTTTTTCGGCCGAAAGAAACGCCGCGCGATCCCCTGCCATCAAGGCTTTGAATACCGGGGTTTCCGGCGCCACGGTCTGCAGCATGGCGCGGCCTTGCTCACCACTGCGGCCCGCCCGCCCCGCCACCTGAACCATCAATTGCCAGGTGGTTTCCGCCGCCCGCAGGTCGCCCCCCGCAAGACCAAGGTCAGCGTCAATCACCCCCACCAGCTTGAGGTTGGGGAAATGATGGCCTTTCGCCACCATCTGGGTGCCAATAATAATATCCACCTGTCCGGCGGTGACGTCTTCGGTAAAGGCCGCCAGCGCCGCGGGGGTTGTCATTAAATCCGACGACAGCACCGCAACCCTTGCGTCAGGGAAAATCCGCTCAACCTCATCCGCCAGCCGTTCCACCCCCGGCCCGCAAGGCACAAGGCTTTCATCTGTTTCGCACGACGGGCATTGGTCGGGAAAGCGTGATTTATGCCCGCAATGATGGCAATGCATCGCAAAATCGCGCTTATGCGTCACCAGCCAGGCGTCGCAATGGGGGCAGGTGATGCGCTCGCCGCAGGTTCGGCACAGGGTCAGGGGGGCATAGCCGCGGCGATTGAGGAACAACAGCACCTGATGCCCTGCCGAAAGTTCCGCTTCCACCGCCTTGACCATCGGCGGGGCGATCCAGTGCTGGCGATCCGGCGGGTCTCGCCGAAGATCAACAAGGGTGATGCGGGGCAATTCAGCGGCGCCAACCCGTGACGTCAGCTCAAGCCTCGTGTAACGGCCGGCGTCAATATTGGCCTCGGTTTCAAGCGATGGCGTGGCCGACGCCAGCACCACGGGAATGCCTGTCATTTTGGCGCGCACCACCGCCATGTCGCGGGCATGATACGGCACATGGTCATCCTGCTTGAAGCTTTGGTCATGCTCTTCATCGACGACGATCAGCCCGAGATCAGGATAGGGCAGGAACAAGGCGGAGCGCGCCCCCACCACCACGCGAGGGCCGCCTTCGGCGACCGCCCGAAACGCCCGCGTCCGTTGCCGCGGGGTCAGGCCCGAATGCCAGATCACCGGCGCGACGCCAAACCGGTCGGTAAATCGTTTTTCCATGGCCGGAGATAAAGCGATTTCCGGCAGGAGTATCACCGCCTG
>JAGWAQ010000067.1:0-5163 GCA_021296375.1 Alphaproteobacteria bacterium | reverse complement strand
GGCTTGCTCACCGGTCAGGGTATAAAGACTGGGGTTGGGGGCGGGGCGCTTTGGCCCGGCCTCGATCATCTCGACTTCCGCCAGAATACCGGCTTTGCCCATGGCGGTAATGGTGGAGCTGCTGACAGCGGTCAATTCCGCCGCTTCACGCGTCGTCATGGGGGGCAGGCCCTTTAAGGCTTCCGCCACCCGTTGCCGTGTTGCCGTCAAGCCTTCCTGCGGCAGGGGCGCGGCCACCATCCACCCTTTGACGCCAGCAGGCGCCGCCAGGGCATCCGCCAGCGGCAGTACCATTTTCAACACCGCCCCCGGCGGCGACATTGTCCAGCTGGCAACCCAGGTGATGAAATTCAGCATCCCCTCATCAAGAGGCGGAAGATCAGCGGTGCTGATGACAGGTTTGAGTTTCTTGCCCTCAAGATGATCTTCCGCCGGCCCCATCACCACCCCGGGCAATTGCCGCGAGCCCAACGGCACGGTGACGATCTGACCCCTGGGGAGAGCACTGTCGGCAAGGTAATCCAGCACGCCATCACCAAACGGCAGGGCGGTCGCCACCATCACCGAAAGGCGCTGGGGCCTCGCCACATGCCGGGACCGCCCTTCCTGCGGGACAGGCGCCTTATCAAGATGATCTTGATCAGGGTGATCTGGATCAGGGTGATCTTGATCAGGATGATCAGAGGTGGTCATCGGCATCAACCCTCGGCATGCGCGCCGGTTTAAGGTGGTCATTTTTCCCCAAGGCGGTGCCTCTGGACTAGCGGCACGCCGATGGGTAGCGTATACTGTCGCCTGACTTCAGGCACGCGGTATCCTACCCTGCCAGGCAACAGATGATCCACCCCAAACCGTAAGGTTCTGACATGAAACTCTTTCTTGATACCGCCAACCTTGATGATATCGCCGCCTTGGCGCCCACAGGTTTTGTTGATGGCGTCACCACCAACCCGTCCCTGATCGCCAAATCCGGCCGCGACATGACCGCCACTATCGCGGAAATCTGCGCCATGGTCGATGGCCCCGTGAGCGCCGAAGTCACGGCCACTGATGCCGAGACAATGCTGGCGGAAGGCCGCAAGCTGGCCGCCATTGCCGATAATGTTTGCGTCAAGGTTCCGCTGACCCCTGCCGGGCTGTCCACCTGCAAGGCATTGGCGGATAACGGCACCATGGTCAATGTCACCCTTTGCTTTTCACCAGCCCAGGCGATGCTGGCGGCGAAAGCTGGCGCCCGCTTCATTTCGCCTTTCATCGGCCGGCTTGATGACCTTGGCCGTGACGGCATGGGGCTGATCGAAGATATTGTCACGATCTACGCCAATTATGATTTCCCCACCGAAGTGCTGGTGGCCTCTGTTCGCGGTGTTCAGCATGTTGTCGACGCCGCCCTTGTCGGCGCTGATGTCGCCACTGTTCCGCCAGCGGTCATCCACGCCATGTACAAACACCCCATGACCGACGCCGGGCTTGAGGCTTTCCTGAAAGACTGGAAAGACACCGGACAAAGCATTCTCTAATTGAGGATAACCTTATGGCCAAGCCGTCAGACCCCCCTATCAGCGGCAAGGATGTCCTGAACTTCCTTGAGCAGAATCCTGATTTTCTGATCGAGCATGGCAATACCGACTGGCTGTTCCGTCATCCCCATCAGGATAGCGGTCAGCCGGCGCCGGTGGTTGATCTTGGCCATGTCATGACGAAACGTGCGCAAGCTGCCCTTCGGCGGAGCATATCCGTCAAGGCCAGTATGGTTGATATCACCACCGCCAATCATGAAATCCAGCAGCGGGTCCATCATCTGGCGCTGTTGATCACCGCCGCCGCGTCGGTGGATGAGGTCATCCGCCTTGTGCGGCATACCTTGCCCGAGGTGCTGGATGTCGCCGCCGCGACGCTGGTTGTGGGGGATCATCTGCCGATACATGGCCATCCTGATGTCGTCAGTTTTGACAAAGGCTATCTGCCGAAACTTACCGGCGGGGGTGAGCTCAGCCTTGGCCAACCCGCGGGGCTTCAGGCGGAAGTGTTTCGGCCCGTCCTTTCAAGCGCCCCGAAATCCGTGGCGTTTTGTTTTCTGCCGAGATACTTGCCGGAACAGGATCACGACATGGTGCTGGCCCTGGCGGGGCATCAGGCGGATAGTTTCACCGAAGGGCATGGCACGGATTTTCTCGAGTTCATCACCGCCATGATCGCCGTTGCCCTGCTCGCCCGCGCGCAAGCTGACGGCACGGAACACCACCATGGCTGACCACGCCGCCCATCCCCGTGCCATTTGGCTTGACTGGCTCGAGTTTGAAAAACGCTATCCTCAAACGACGCTTGATGCCTATCGACGGGACATCGACCATTGGCTTGATTACCTCACGGGCCAGGGCTGCGCTGTTGATCAGGTGACAAAACTGCATTTCCGCGGCTATCTTGCCGCCATGAGCGCCAATGGACTGGCGCGCTCGACCATGGCGCGGCGGGTTGCCTCTATTCGCAGTTTTTATCGTTACGGCGCGCGATCCGGCCGCTACCCCGGGGTTGAGATCAGCTTCATGAAACCGCCACGTCAGCCCGCCACCATCCCGAAAGCTGTCGCCGAGGGTGACGCCGGGGATCTGATCGCCGCCATTAAAACCCTTGATGGCCCTGACTGGGCGAAGACAAGGGATATCGCGGTCTTGATGCTGCTTTATGGCTGCGGGTTGCGGATTTCCGAGGCCCTCGCCCTGAAGCGCCGGGACGCGCCGTTAGGGCCATGGTTGCGAATCACCGGCAAGGGCGGCAAGACCCGCGATGTTCCGGTGGTGGACGCGGTGCGGATGGCGGTGGACGCATGGCTTAACGTCGCTCCATTTGACCTTGGGCCGGAAGGGCCTTTGTTCACCTCATCCCGCGGCGCGCCACTCAACTCCCGCGCGGTCCAGCGGCTGATGGAAAAATTGCGCCTTAACCTCGGGCTTGATGCCAGCGCCACCCCCCATGCCCTGCGGCATTCCTTTGCGACCCATCTGCTGGCAGGTGGTGGTGACTTGCGCGCGATCCAGGCGTTGCTGGGGCATTCCAGCCTCAGCACCACCCAACGCTACACCAGGGTGGACACGGCGCAATTGCGGGATGTCCATCACAGCACCCATCCAAGATCAGCCGCCAGCCGCACAAAGGAATAAATTCCGTGTTCCCCATGGCGTCTGGTGATTTACCAGAAGATCCCCTATAATGGCGGGGTTGTAATAGGGATTTGTTATGAACGTTAACCCCATCGCCTGGCTCTGGTTGACATTGGCCATTATCGGTGAAGTCATCGCCACCACGTCATTGAAAGCCTCAAAAGAGCTGACGGTGCTGGTGCCTTCGATTTTTATCGTCGTCGGCTATGGGGCGGCGTTTTATTTCATGATTCTGGCGATGCGTCATCTGCCCGTGGCGGTGACCTATTCCTTCTGGTCAGCACTGGGGATCGTCTTCATCACCATTGTGTCGATGTATCGATTCGGGGAAAAGCCTGATCTGCCGGCGGTGCTGGGGATCGGGTTGATCATCATGGGTGTTGTGCTGATCTCATTCTTCTCAAAAATGAAGGCGAGCTAGGCCCGCCTTCTTATCACCATCATCAGCGTCAAGGCTGTTGCGATTACATATGAATAGCGCGGCCATCAACGGCAAGCGCCGCTTCCTTGACGGCTTCGTTCAGCGTCGGGTGGCCGTGGCAGGTGCGGGCGATATCCTCGCTCGATGCCCCAAAGGCCATGGCCGTGGCGCATTCATGGATCAATGTTCCCGCTTCATGGCCGATGATATGAACCCCGAGGACACGGTCGGTGGCGGCATCAGCAAGAATTTTCACAAACCCTTCGGTATGGCCGACGGCGCGGGCGCGACTGTTGGCCTGAAACGGAAAGACGCCTTTGTTGTAATCAATGCCGTGCTCTTTGAGCTGGTCTTCCGTCTTACCGAGGGTGGCAATTTCAGGCGCGGTGTACACAATGCCCGGGACATGGTCATAATCCACATGCCCCGCCATTCCCGCCATGATCTCCACCGCCGCGACGCCATCTTCTTCGGCTTTATGGGCCAGCATCGGGCCGGGAATAACATCACCAATGGCAAAAATGCCCGGAATATTGGTTTCAAAATCCTCATCAACCGGGATCCGCCCGCGGTCATCACGCTCAACGCCCACCGCGTCCAGCCCCAGCCCGTCGGTGTTCGGGCGGCGGCCTACCGCCACCAGCACAACATCCGCCGTCAGCTTTTCGCGATCCCCCCCCGCCGCGGGTTCGATATCAATCACAACGCCGGATTAATTGGCCTTGGTCGATTTCACCGCCGTCGACAGGCGGAAGTTCAGCCCTTGTTTTTCAAGCATACCCTGGAACTTGCGCGCCACTTCACTGTCCATGCCAGGCAGGATGCGCGGCAGGTATTCCACCACCTCAACCTCAGCCCCGAGCCGTTTCCACACCGTCCCCATTTCAAGCCCGATATAGCCAGCGCCGATCAGCACCAGTTTTTTCGGCACTTTGGCAAGCGCCAGCGCGCCGGTTGAAGACACCACCTTGTCTTCATCAATCTCAACCCCGGGCAGGGAGGCGGGTTCAGACCCGGTGGCGATCAAAATCCGTTCCGCCGTCAGCTCTTTTTTGCTGCCGTCCGCTTCGACCGTCACCTGGCCTGGCGCGGTGATGGTGGCCATGCCAGTGACGCGGGTGATCTTGTTCTTGCGGAACAGCAGGTCAATCCCGCCGGTCAGGCCCTTCACGACCTCATCCTTGTTGGCCATCATGGCGGCAAGGTCGAGCTTTGGCTTGCCAAGGGTGATGCCAAGGGAAGACAGATGCCCTGATGCCGCCTCTTGGTATTTTTCCGATGAATTGAGCAAGGCTTTTGACGGAATGCACCCGACGTTCAGGCAGGTGCCGCCAAGGGTCGCGCGCTTTTCAACACAGATGACGCTCATCCCCAATTGGGCGGCGCGAATGGCGGCAACATAGCCGCCAGGTCCGGCGCCAATTACGATCAGGTCAGCATGGGTGACGTCAGCCATTATCAATCCTCATATTGTCTTCGCGTTAAAAGGTGGTTGCGTTAAAGGCCCAACAGCATCCGCCGCGGATCTTCGATCATATTCTTGATGCGAACCAGGTAGGACACCGCCTCACGACCATCGAT
>JAGWAQ010000217.1 GCA_021296375.1 Alphaproteobacteria bacterium | reverse complement strand
AAAAACCTCAAGGACGGGCTGGACGCGGCAGGATTTATGGGCAAAACCCTGCCGGAAATCGGTTGATCAGTCTTCTTCGGGTTTGAAATCCAGCGACGCGGAATTGATGCAAAACCGCAATCCTGTGGGTTCCGGCCCGTCGGGGAAGACATGGCCAAGATGCGCCTGGCATTCGTCGCAATGCACTTCCGTGCGCTTCATGAAGAACGACCGGTCTTCGGTTGTGCCATTTCTGGCGTCATCCATGGGTTCATAAAAGCTCGGCCAGCCGGAACCGGAATCATATTTCGTGTCGGATGAGAACAATGCCGCCCCGCAACAGATGCAGTTGTAAACACCGTCTTTCTTTTCATCCCACAACGCGCCGGAAAACGCCGGTTCCGTGCCATGTTGCCGCGTGACGCGGAATTGCTCTTCGGTAAGTTGCGCTTTCCATTCGGCATCGGTTTTCTTGATGGTCATTTAATCATCCTTATCAGCTGAAGGGCCTAAATCTGGCGCCGGGCCAAAGCATTGATACGCCCAATATATGCGGGTGCTGGTGGTGATCCAGCACATCCCCGCAAATATATATGCAAAAATGGGGAAAAATTGTGGCCAGATGCACATCAAGACGAGAACGGCGATGGTTTCCGTGCCTTCCGTCAATCCGCCAAGGTAATAAAGCGATTTCTTGCCGCGAATATCGGTACTCATGCCGCGCTTTTCCGCCAGGATAGCAAAGGCAAGAAAGGACGTGCCGGTGCCGACAAAACTGACAATCAGCACCGCCGCCGGCAAAGCATGTTGAGGGGACGCCACCGCAAAGCCAAGGGGGATCAAGGCGTAAAAGATAAAGTCATAAACAATATCAAGATAACCGCCGAGATCGGTCGCCCCCTGATGACGGGCCACGGCGCCATCCAGCCCGTCGCAAATGCGGTTCAGGGCGATCAGGACAAGCGCCAGCCCACCCCCCCGCAGCCGGCACCACTGGTCCTCACCATATTAGCCGTCAGGCCAAGGGACACCAGCCCGCGCCCCACCACGTTGCTTACAGGGTCGATGATGGGGCGAATTCGGCTATCGAGCATTTAGCCTCCGTTGGGGACAACGAAAATCTGATCAGGGTAAATCAGATCAGGGTCTTGAATGCTGGATTGATTCTGGCGGTAAATATCAACGTAACGAATACCCTGGCCATAGGTTTTGTAAGCAATCCGCCAAAGCGCATCACCTTTTTGGACGACGATCAGGGCATTGCCGCCAAGACCTTGTTCAAACTGCCCGCGGCTGAGCTTGAGCTTGACGGTGGCCAGGGTCGCGCCGTCTTCACCCAGCAAGCGACCGTGAAGACGCATCGTGGCGGCGTCAGGGGCAATCGCAAGGGTTGCGGTGTAAAGCGATTTGTCATCAGGCCGGGCGACGGTGATCGCGCCGTCATTGACCGTAAGCTCAACACGTTGGCCACCTTCGGCCTTGCCGCTGATGGACATTTCCGCCGGGCTGATCGCCGAGATTGACCGAATATTCAGATTCGGGATGACCACAGGTTGCTCGCCGTTCTGGTTGGCGTCATCGCTGGCAATCGCGTCAGCTTCAGCCGCTGGCGTGGGGTCAAGGCTTTCAGGAACCTGCAAAATGGTCGTCACGTCAGGCGCGACTTCGGTATAGGGAACCAGCGCCACCAACGGGGTGTCCTTGCCGCCCGCCGGAATCTCGATCGCCAGGGCCATGGCGCCAATCGTCATCGTGCCGTCAGGGGCGATGATCTCAATCGACAGGAGATGCGAGCCCTCCGCCAGCAAAGCGTCAGGGATAATCACCCATTCCCCGGATGAAGACGCCGTCGTGGTGCCAATAATCTGGCCATTTTCCATCATGTTGATCGTGCTGCCTGCTGGCGCCTGACCGGCCACCACGGCACTGCCATCAGGTCGAACCCGCGCAAGGTTGATCCCCGTCGCGCCCTCAATACCGGTAACTTCAGCGTCAACAGCGTCGGGGTCTTCGGCTTGCGCGGCAGGTTGTTCAGGTTCAGGCGCCTCCTGTCTCGGGGCGTCCTGTGTCGGGGCGTCCTGCTCCACCACGACAGGCGTGGGCGGCGCGTCGGTCACCTCAGGTGAGGTTTCATAAAAAAACAGACTAAGGGCAACGACGGCCAGAACAGCTGAACTTCCAATCACAACGTAAGGTGAAACTTTCATGGCAAAACCCTCAAGGACATGTCTGAAAAAAGCCTATACCAAGTTTATCAATGTTTCAAATAATGTCATGGTCCAGCGGCATGGTCCAGCAGTATGGTCCGGCGGCATGGTCCGGCGGTATTGTCCGGCGGCATGGTTC
>JAGWAQ010000066.1 GCA_021296375.1 Alphaproteobacteria bacterium | reverse complement strand
GGGTAATCGTATTCCCGCCATTTGAGGGGTTGTGAATTAATATTAAGTTGGCTTGAGGGGCGGATGAATTTATCCCCCCATTCGTCCTGATCATCATGGGATGGCGCGGCTTGTTCGGTTACTTTAAACGGGCTGACGGGGGCGTCGGGGCTGACGATGCAGCCGGAACGATCGAGGGATTCGATATAGCCGCTGTCGGTCAGCGCTTGATAGGCGAGGATGACGGTGTTGCGGGATACCGACAACTGTTCAGCCAGAATCCGCGTCGAGGGCAGGGTGTCGCCAGGCATCAGGCTGCGGTTCAGGATAGCCTTGACGAAAAACTCGCGAATTTGAGTTTGTTTCGGCGTCCCCTGCTGGTCGTCAATCTGAAATAAGAATGTGTTGTAGCCGCGTGCCATGGCGCCCTCCTGAGGGGATCAGCATAACTCCGGCGCGGTGATTCTGGTACTAAAAAATGGATACACTGGACCTATCGCATCGCTTCAGGTGAGATTAACGTGTTTAATGGAAGAAGAGACTTTGCCATGCCACCCGCCAGCGCGGGCATAAAGGCCCCTGACAAAGCGCATTCATACAACAGCATTGTTGCGCAACTGGTGTTGCGCGACGTTAAAGCGGGGAGACGTGACATGCCGTTTGAAACGAATTCACTTGAAGAACACTGGATGCCATTTTCAGGCAACCGTGATTTTAAGGCCAACCCTCGTCTGGTGGTTAAATCCGAAGGGATGTACTGCTGGGATTACAAAGGCGGCAAGCTGATCGACGGGTCATCAGGCCTGTTCTGCTGCCCTGCTGGTCATGGTCGTCGCGAGATTGCCGATGCCGTTCATGCCCAGATGGTGCAGAATGATTACACCCCGCATTTCCAGCTTGGTCACCCGGGTTCCTTTGAGCTGGCGGAACGCGTTGCCCGCATCCTGCCTGAGCCGATGAACCATATTTTCTTCACCAACTCCGGTTCCGAATCCGTCGACACGGCGATGAAGATCGCGCTTGCCTATCACCGTGCCCGCGGCGATGGCCAGCGGACCCGTTTTGTCAGTCGTGAACGCGCTTACCATGGTGTTAACATGGGCGGCGTATCCCTCGCCGGGATGGTCAAGAACCGCGAGACCTTCAACCTCACCCTGCCGAATATTTCCCATATCCGTCACACCTATACCGATGACCATGCTTTTGTGAAGGGTCAGCCGGAAACCGGCGCCGACCTGGCGGATGATCTGCAGCGCATCTGCGACAATTTCGGCGGGTCCACCGTGGCGGCCGTGTTTGTCGAGCCTGTGGCGGGGTCAACCGGTACGCTGGTGCCGCCGAAAGGTTACCTTGAGCGTCTGCGCAAGATTTGTGACCAGCACGGCATCCTGCTGATTTTTGATGAAGTCATCACCGGCTTTGGCCGAATGGGAACCGCCTTTGGTGCTGATAAATTTGGCGTTGTGCCTGATGTCGCCACCATGGCCAAAGCCCTGACCAATGGCGCTATTCCTATGGGGGCCGTTGCCGTCAAGGATGAAGTGTATGAAACGGTCACCAATGCCGCGCCGGAAGATGCCATTGAATTCTTCCATGGCTACACCTATTCGGCGCACCCGGCGGCTTGCGCGGCGGGCATCGCCACCCAGAAGAT
The DNA here is from genome assembly GCA_021296375.1 of Alphaproteobacteria bacterium. GTDB lineage: Bacteria > Pseudomonadota > Alphaproteobacteria > Puniceispirillales > UBA1172 > JAGWAQ01. The sequence goes on along the minus strand of JAGWAQ010000066.1, from coordinate 6,600 downwards.
CTACGAAGAGGAAGGCCTTTTTGATCGTGCCAACGATATGTCCGGCTACTTCCTCGACGCGGTCTGGTCGCTCAAGGACCATCCCATGGTCAAGGACCTGCGCGGCATCGGCATGATGGCCGGTGTTGAAGTCCATAGCGATGGTGTCCCCGGGCGTCGTGGCCAGCAGATGCAGAAAGACCTGTTCTGGAATGGCATGCACGTCAAGTTCACCGGCGATAACGCGATCCTGGCGCCAGCCTTTATCGCCGAACGCAGCCATATCGACGAGATCGTGGATAGATTCCGCAAAACCCTGGATCAGCATATGGCCTAGAGCCGCGTGCTGGAAACCCGCGTACTGGAAACATACGTACCGGAATTCAATACAATCACTAAGGCCAGCTTTCAAAAGCTGGCCTTTTTTGATTAAAATCCTGATTTTATTTACAAAAAACTAATATTATTCTTGCAAGGGTTTTGCAATTAATGTGTTGCTGATCGGTGCCAGTTGTGTAAAGTGAAAGGGAATGTAACCTTTTTGTGGCCACGATATAGCGCCACGACCACAAGGTGCTGAATTGTGAACGCAAGTTCATAAATTGTTAGGGAGAGACCACAATGAACAAAACTTTTAAAAACACTCTTGCTGGTGTTGTTGGCGCGGTTGCCATGACTTCAGCTGGCGTGGCATCAGCTGCGGATTCCGTCAACGTCGCTTTCTTCCTGGAATGGGCTACCCCAAACCAGATCGCCAAAGTCGACAAAGCCTATGACGACGCCATGGGCGTAGACGTCAACTGGACGGATTTCTCCACTGGTGTTGCCATGACCGAAGCCATGCTGGCTGGCGACATTGACATCGCCTACTCACAGGGCCTGGCGCCATTCGTGACAGCTGTCCAGCAGGGCGCTCCGCTCAAGATGGTTGGCATCGCGGTTGTTTATGAAGCCAATGACTGTTTCGTTAACAACGGCCTCGGCATCAACTCATCCAACGCTTCCGAGCTTGAAGGCAAGACCGTTGCTGTTCCCCTGAACACCATGGCGGACTTCTCTTTCCGCAAGCAGATGGCGGCCCTTAACGTTGACATCTCAACCATGACCATCGTTGACCAGGCTCCTGCCGACGGCGCGGTTTCACTGGCTGACGGTTCTGTTGCCATGGCCTGCATCTTCGGTGGTGCATCCGCCAAAGCTGCCGGTGAAGTCGGGACCCCGATCATGAGCTCACAGGAAAAGATGGACGCCAACATCGGCTCTTTGGACGTGATCTCCGTTACCGAAAAATTCGCCACTGAAAAGCCGGACCTGCTGCGGACCTTCCTGGACGTGACTTCTGAAGCCAACTCAAACTGGACCGCTTCTGACGCCCAGATCCGTAAGGTTGCTGCTGACGCGGGTATGGATTTCGCCACCACCAAGAACCAGATGGCCGGCTTCGTCTTCCCAACTGTTGATGAGCAGGTTTCCGGTTACTTCGGTGACAACGGCATCGCGGCTTCCGCGGCTGAGTCCCTCGGTGCGGTCTTCACCAAGACCAACATCACCAACTACAAGGGCGCTCTGTCGGCAACCATCGATGGTTCATTCCTTGAATAGGCTTTAGCCTTATCAAAACTGGAGCAAGGCCCTTCCTGGTGAGGGCCTTGCTTGTTTTCTGACAATGGTTAATGAATATTAATACGGGATTAATGAAACGTAATCATGGCTGATCTCAATTGCACAGACCTCTGCATGACCTTCACCAACCCCCAAACAGGGGATAAGGTCGAGGCGTTGAAGGACATCAATTTCTCGTTGAAGAAAGGTGAACTTCTTTCTGTTCTCGGTCCCTCGGGTTGCGGCAAGACGACCTTGCTCAACATGATCGCAGGTTTTATCAACCCCACCTCCGGGCATCTCGAGCTTGGGGGCAATAAAATTGAAAGCCCCGGCGTTGAACGCGGGATGGTGTTCCAGCAAGGGGCGCTGTTTGAATGGCTGCCTGTGTCCAAGAACGTGGATTTCGGTCTGCGGATGAAAAAAATGGACCCCAGGGAAAGCGAAAAACTGGTTGAAAAATGGTTGAATATCGTAGGGCTGAACGGCTTTGGCAACACCCCCACCTATCAGCTTTCCGGCGGCATGCAGCAGCGCGTGGCGCTGGCACGTTGCCTGGTGAACAACCCGGACCTCATCCTGATGGATGAACCGCTGGGCGCGCTCGATGCGCTGACCCGCGAGAAAATGCAGTCCCTTATCCTTGAATTGTGGAAAGAGACCGGCAAGACCATCATCATCATCACCCACTCTGTTGAAGAAGCCCTGTTGCTGGGTGAACGTCTGTTCGTCATGGCGCCACGGCCGGGGCGCATCTATAAAGAATACCAATTGCCATTTGCAGAACAAGGTCTGACCACGTCGTTGCGTGATATTAAACAGCAGGAGGATTTCTCCACCGTGCGTGAGGAAATCCTGACCATGATCTGGGATATGGAAGAGGAGATTATGGGCAGTGTTTGATTGGCTATCTGTACATCGTGCTGACTTCGCGGCGGTTTTGATCCTGCTGCTGGTGGTCGCTTTCGTCGCCTCTATCTATAAAGGCGTTCACTATTCCATTTTGCGCAAGAACGATGAAGTGTTCGGTGACCCTGAACGCACCAAAGGCGGCTGGTACTGGGCGGTCACGGGGGTGTCCACCATTCTGCTGCTGTGGTTCTTCTTTTCATGGGGCATGGCGCGGGCGTATTTCCCGAACGCCGCCAATGAAATGTGCCAGATCGCCAAGATCGAGGAAGCCATTTCCCCCATCAAGGCGCGCTTGCCCATCGGCTCGCGCTATTACAAATCCACCATTCTGGTGGTGCGCAATGCCCAGCAGCTGGAAACTCTTGAAGAGAATATCCCGAGCGCGGTGTTCAGCGCGTCTGAATTGCGCCAGATTGATACTGCCCTGGCCCAGACCAACAGTTTGATCAATATCCTGTCGGACCCGTCCAAGCAAAGCGAGGACACCCGCCAGGCGCTGGCTCAGATCACGGCTGATATCGAAGCCATTGGCGAACGTCTTGACCAAGGCTATGACGGGCTTGAAGTCAGCGAAGAAGGCCGCAATCAGCCGCGCTGGGGCGTTACTGATACCGAAATTCCCCTCATCCCCATGACCGCGCGCGGCATGATGTTTGATGAAGTTTCGGTGCAGGCAAAAGACATCACCACGGCTTTTCTGAAACTGCGCAACCTGCCTGATGACGCGAAAACAACCATCGCCTCCACCAAGGCTATTCTTGCTGACCTGAAGGACGCGGCAAAAGACAGCAGCGGCTGGACGGAAGCGGACGTGGCGGAACGTGGCCGTTTCATCAAAGCGCTGGATCGTATTTTCAAACGTCTTGATGATGGCATCATCTTCCCGTCGGAAGCGCTGGCTGGCGTCAACAGCTCGATCGAAACCCTCTACGACAAGATTGATGACGCGCAAGGCAGCCTTGGCATTGTTGACGCGTTGTTCTTCCCCGGCCATGGCGTCGTGAAGTCGAAAACCCTCTGCATCGAACAAGGCTCCAGCCGCTGGCTGCCAAAGCCTTTTGATGTTGTGGCTAAATTTGGCAAGCTCGCCAACCCTGACCTTGAAAACGGCGGCGGGTACAAAGGCACCACCTTGCTCTGGTGGAAGTGGCTGCCGATCGCCGATGTGGTGGATTTCATCATTCCTGACATGCTGGTGGATGCCCTGCCGGGTTCTTACGGCACCCACGGCGATGACGGTTCGTTCATGCCCACCTACAAGGACAAGGTTCTGGCCTTTGCCCAGGGGGATGTTTATCTCGGCTCGATCCCGATGCTGGATGGCCATATCTGGGATTCCCTGTTCCGGGTGATCGTCGCCATGGCCTTCGGCATTTGCCTCGGGGTTCCGCTCGGCATCTATATGGGCGTGTCGCGGTTCTTCAAATCGTTCTTTGACCCGATGATCGAGCTTTATCGTCCGGTGCCGCCTCTGGCCTGGGCGCCATTGATCCTGACCATTTTCGGGATTCAGGATGATGGTAAAATCTTCCTGCTGTTCATGGTGGCCTTTGCGATTATGGTGATCTCCGCCCGCACCGGCGCGTCGGGGACGCAATTGTCGAAAATCCGCGCCTCGCACTCCCTCGGGGCGTCGAACCAGCAGATTCTGCGCAATGTCATTCTGCCGAACGCCTTGCCGGAAATCCTGACGGGGATCCGGATTGCTATTGGCGTTTGTTGGGGCACTCTGGTGGCCGCGGAAATGCTGGCAGGGACAACAGGGATTGGCTTTATTGAAAACGTCGCGCGGACGGTTTCCGATTACGAGCTGATCTGGGTGACTATTCTTGTCATGGGCCTGCTGGGGCTGATGTTTGACCTGATCATGCGTAAGGTCATCAGCATCACCATCCCATGGCGGGGCAAGGGGTGATCCTGCCCAAGCCTCAATAAAAACGGAATATAAAAGGCCCCCGATTGGGGGCCTTTTGCTAATGGTGTTATTGCTCGGGGGGGTATTGCTTGCGGGGCTATTGCTAATGGGGGGGCAATAGATCGTCAGAGCGTGACTTTTTCGGTATGGCCATCCACCGTCATCGCCATGCCGGAGACATTTTTGGCCATGGGGGAGGCGAGGAAGAGCGCGGTATTGGCAATATCTTCAGCCGTCACGAACCGCCGCAGGGAAACGCAATCGCCGTAGCCCTGGCGCAGATCAGCTTCAGAAATACCGCGGGCTTCGGCCTCTTTAGCGATCACCCTGTCCATGCGATCACCTTCAACGGCGCCGGGGCAAATGGCGTTGACGCGGATGCCGAATGGCCCCAGTTCCATGGCGAGGGTTTTCATCAGCCCGATGATGCCCCATTTGGCGGCGGCATAGGGTGAGCGGAAGGGATAGCCAAACAGCCCCGCCGTCGAGGAGGTCAAGGTCATGACGCCGCGTTGCTGATCTTTCATCCATGGCGCGGCGAGGCGGGCGGTCAGAAAACTGCCATCAAGATTGACCGCAAGGCAGGATTTCCACTCCGTCAGGGTGACGTCCTCAATAGCGGCGGTAGGGCCAGCGGTGCCGGCATTGGCCATCACCACATCAAGATCGGTCCAGCGGCTGCGCAATTGGCTGAACACGTCGGCCATCTCGTCTTCGTTGCTGGCATCAGCGGTGAACCCCACCAACCCCGGGGCGTCGGCCCTGGCGCGCTCCAGCATGGCGGGGTCAGCGTCGGTGACGGCGACCTTGGCGCCATTGTCCAGAAAAGCTTTTGCCATGGCCAGCCCCAGCCCTGAGCCGCCAGCGGTAATGAAAACATGCTGTGTCATGAAAAGAACTCCTCAACAGGGGTTAGGTTAAATCGAGCAGGATGGATCCGCTCTTGCCGCCGGCTTCGACTTTTTCATGGGCAATGGCGGCGTCATCAAGGGGCAGGATATCGGCAATATTGGCGCTGATGGCGTCACGCGTCAGCAGGTCATGGATCATCGCGACGTCTTGCGCCCGGGTCTCGGCATCCAGCAAATAGACCAGCAGCGTGTGGATGGTGATGTTCTTGAACATGAAATCGTAAAACGGGATTTGCGGCGTTTTATTGAGGGCCGATCCATAGGCCGCGATGGAACTGTTGGTGGCCATGACTTGCCCGAGGGTGTCGGCGTTAAGCCCGAATTCCGCCTCCACCGCGTGATCGACGCCATCGCAATGATCCAGAATAGCACGGGCCAGATCAGGGCTGTTGTAATCCAGCACGACATCAGCCCCGGCATTGCGGGCGGTGGACTGGCTCAACTCGCTCGATGCGGTGGTGATGATCCGGGCGGCACCCAAGGCGCGGGCCACTTCAATGCAATAACGCCCGACCACCCCGCCACCAGAGGAGATCAATACCGTTTTGCCGTCTATTGACGGCGCGCGGGTGACGGCATGAACCGCCGTCATGGCAGGAATACCGAGGCAGGCGCCATGTTGAAAACTGGTGTTGTCGGGCAAGGGAATGACCTGGGATTGATCAATGGCGATATATTCCGCCGCGGTCCCATGGGCGCGCTTGAACCCGCCATTGAAAACATAGACGCGGTCGCCAGGGGCAAATCCGGTGACGTCATCGCCGATCTGTTCGACCACCCCGGCGCCATCGGAATGGGGGATCACCTGGGGGAAGGGCATGGTCATGCCGCCAAGGCTCTGGCCCGCCCGCATTTTGACATCAGAGGGGTTGATGCCGGAGTAATGCAAACGGATCAACACATCGCTGGCGCCGCATTCGGGCACAGGGTGGTCTGAAACAGTCAGCACATCACGGGCTGAACCTTTGGCGGTGTAAGACGCGGCACGCATGGGGAACTCCGTTGGTAATGTCACTTGATTCAACATCAGCCTCAGGTCTTGCACAACCGAAAACTTTCAGGAAAGATAGTTGAAGGAAAACCGACGATACGACCTTAATCCCGCGCAAAGGAGATTAAAGATGGAAGAAGTATTCTCACGCCGTAAAATTCTGGACGCCAAAGAGCTGCGTTACCTGAATGAACGTTCGGATGCCATGGGCTGGGCCCAAATGCTCAGCCATCTTGGATTGATTGCCCTGCTTGGTTATGCCCATGCTCTTGTGATGGGCACATGGTGGG
>JAGWAQ010000065.1:5607-14416 GCA_021296375.1 Alphaproteobacteria bacterium | reverse complement strand
AAACATTTTGGTCGCAAGATCTCGTCATGGTGTCCTCATTATCGTTTCCTCATTAGCAATCAGTCGCGCCATGTTCTACACAGACCCTTTGATGTTTAAAAAGCTAAGTTCAGGGTAAAAAAACGGATTTGCCTGAAACCGCCGGCAGGGGCATGAAAAACTTCCCCGAAATCGTGTGATTATGATTGCTTTCAAATAACGCGAAGGGGTATCTTCACAGCGTTAATTATTCAATAAAACCCTGGAGACCTCCATGTTGATTTCACCTGCTTTTGCCCAAGCTGCTGGCGGCGGTGGCAGCCCGATTGCCTCGCTTCTTCCTTTTGTCCTGATCTTTGCCGTTTTCTATTTCCTGTTGATCCGCCCACAGCAGAAACGCGCCAAGGAACATCGCCAGCTGGTTGACAGCCTGTCCAAAGGTCATCAGGTCGTGACCGCAGGCGGCATCACCGGTAAAGTCACCAAAGCCAAAGATGGCGACGAAACCGTTGAAGTTGAAATCGCCTCTGGTGTGGTGGTCAATGTCATTCGCCAGATGATTTCCGAAGTGCGCGACAAAGACGGCAACCCCGTCAAGCTTGACCCAAAAGCCGCCGCCAAGAAATAACCGGCACTTGCCTTGATCACTCCTCTTGATGCTCCTTCAGGACCACGGCCATGATTGTTTTTGAAAAATGGAAAATAATGCTGATCAGCGCGGTGATCATGTTGAGTGCGGCCCTGGCCGTGCCCAATCTGATGCCGCGGGACGAGGCCGACACAGGCTTTATTGCCAGCAGTCGCATTAACCTTGGTCTTGATCTTCAGGGCGGGTCTTACCTGCTTCTGAAGGTGGAGATGGACGAGGTGCTGAAGGAACGTCTGTCCAATATGGCGGAGGCCATCCGTGCGGATATGCGGGAAGAACGCATCGGCATCCGCAATTTGCGCTCCGATGACATGACCGTGTCTTTTGATGTCCGCAAGGATGAAGACCGCCCCAAAGCACGTGAGATTTTCGCCCGCATCACCGGCACGGATATGGCCATCACCGCCAATGGCAACAGCTTTTCGAGTGGCTATACCGAAGACGGGCTGCAGGCCCTGTCCATTCTGACTGTCGGTCAGGCGATCGAGATTGTCCGAAACCGTATCGATGAAACCGGCACGAAAGAGCCGATCATCCAGCGCCAGGGGCGTGACCGTATCCTGATCCAGTTGCCCGGCGTCGACAACCCGGAAGACGTCAAGCGGCTGTTGGGCAAGACCGCTCGCCTCGGCTTCCAGATGGTGGACATCACCACCACGGCGGAAGAAGCGCAAGCGTCCGGCCGTATCCCCGCCGGTTCTGAAATTCTGGGTTCCTATGATGACAGCGGCGAGCTTTACCTCGTCCGCAAGCGCGTGCTGATCACCGGGGATATGCTGGATGATGCCCGCCCGGCGATTGGCCAGAACAATGACCCGGTGGTGAGCTTTAACCTCAACCCCACCGGCGGGGCGCGGTTCGGCAAGATCACCGGCGCCAATATCGGCCGTCCTTTTGCCATTGTGCTTGATGATAAAGTTGTGTCCGCGCCGGGTATTCGCGGGCAAATTTTCTCTGAAGGTCAAATTTCCGGCGACTTCACCATTGAGGAAAGCGACGAGCTGGCCTTGCTGCTGAGGGCAGGGGCCTTGCCGGCGCCGCTCTCGGTGCTGGAAGAACGGTCCGTTGGCCCCGGCCTTGGCAGTGATTCCATCGAAGCGGGTAAAATCGCCTCGATCATCGGGCTGATTGCTGTTGTCATCTTCATGGTGGCCAGCTATGGGCAATTCGGCGTCCTGGCGGTGGTGGCGCTGACCATCAACATCATCATCCTTGTGGCCGCCCTGTCGGCGATCAACGCCACCCTGACCTTGCCGGGGATCGCCGGGATTGTCCTGACCATCGGCATGGCTGTTGACGCCAATGTCCTTATTTTTGAGCGCATCAGGGAAGACCTGAAGCGCGGCAAGAAAATCGTGTCATCGGTTAATTCCGGGTTCAAGCAAGCGACGGCGACCATTATTGACGCCAACCTGACGACCCTTGCCGCCGCGTTCTGCCTCTACCTGTTGGGGTCCGGCCCCATTAAAGGCTTTTCCGTCACCCTGGCGATCGGTGTTTTAACGTCAATGTTCACCGCCGTCATGGTCACGCGTATGCTGGTGGTCCTGTGGCTCAACCGCCGCCGCCCGAAAACACTGGTTCTGTAGGTGATATGATGCCGCTTCTTAAACTTATTCCGCGAGAAACCGCGATCCCGTTTCTGAATTACCGCAAATTCGCGCTCATCGCCTCTCTGCTTCTGGTGCTGGGGTCGGTAGGCTCCTGGCTGGGCATCGGGCTCTACACCGGGATTGATATCCGTGGCGGGTTCCTGATTGAGGTTCGCTCAACCACTGGCCCGGCGGATATCCCGCAATTGCGTGATGAGCTTGGCGCCCTCGGGCTAGGGGATGTGTCCTTGCAGGAATTCGGCGTTGATACCGATGTCGTGATCCGCGTTCAGTCCCAGACGCTTGAAGATAGCGAAAGCCTGTCCAATGCCGATAAAGCCGCCGTCGCGCTGGTGACACAAACCCTTGGCGAGGGTTACGACATTCGCCGAACGGAATATGTCGGTGCCGTGGTGGGCGGGGAGCTGCGCGAAAAAGCCATGTGGGCGATCATCGCCGCCCTCGGCGCGATCATGATTTACATCTGGTTCCGCTTTGAATGGCCATTTGCCGTCAGCGCGATCCTTGCCTTGACCCATGATGTCATCACCACCATTGGGCTGTTTGCCATCACCGGCTTTGAATTTAACCTCGCCACCGTCGCCGCGCTGTTGACGATTGCCGGCTATTCCATCAACGATACCGTGGTGGTGTTTGACCGCGTTCGTGAAAACCTCGTGAGGTACAAAACCCACGAAATTCCCGAAATCCTGACCCGTTCCCTGAATGAAACCCTCAATCGTACGGTGATGACGTCGATCACCACCTTGCTGGCGCTGTTGTCGATCTACCTGTTTGGTGGCGCGGTGCTGGGTGATTTTGCCCTAGCGATGATCTGGGGGGTATTGATCGGGACCTATTCGTCGATCTTTGTGGCGACGGGAACGCTGATCTATTTCGACCTGACCCCAAGCGATGAAGACGACACCCCGGTGCCGGAGTATGAGCGCTAATGGCCACACCAGCTCCACCGCTGATCAGCGAATACGCCAATGGCGGCTTCACCATTGCTGATGAGTTCCATGGCGGGTCTATCCTGATCACCGGCGAAGACGGCGACGGGTTCACCATTCAGCCCTGGGATGTTGCTGACCCTGACGAAATAAGCCGCGCCAGTCTTGATGCGATATATTCCGCCGACAACCGCCCGATGCTGGTGTTGATCGGTTGCGGCGAGGTGATGGACCACCCGTTTGCCAAATTGCGGGCGGAATTGTCGAAAGAAGGCATTGCGGTGGAAATCCAGCCAACGCCTGCCGCGTGCCGAACGTGGAATCTTCTGCTCAGCGAAGGGCGGAAAGTGGCCTTTGCCGGTATCGCCTCTTCTGCCGCCGCTCTGCCGAAGTAACGCGCATGGATGCCGTATCCGCCCTCCGTTATGAATTTCCGGCCCTTGGCCTGACCCTGGGGTTTGCGCCTGCCCGGGAACGCGGTTTGCTGGCTGATATCCTGCTGTTCTGGCTTGAGATGAACCGCGCCCGCGCCGCCAGCGAAAGCTTGATTGCCGCCGCCCGCATCACCTGGTGGAAAGACGCCTTTGCCAGCGGAACCACGGGCAATGTGCCACTGGCGGAACGCTTGCTTGAGCAGGCCCGGATTGCCCCCCAGGTCTTGGCAGAACTGGCGGGGGATATGGCGGGATTAACCCTTGATGGGGCGCCCGATGGCGTCGTGATGCACCGGTTTGCGCCGGTGATCACCGGGGTTTTTGGTGGTGACGCTGATGATCTGGCCCATATCCTGCTGGCGTTTAAAGCCGCCATGGCAGGGCAAGCCACTGACCTGCCGCCCCAATCGTCACCCCAATCGTCATCACTGCCTATGCCGTTCCGGATGATGGGCTGGATGGCGAAAGACCCCCACTGGCTCAATTACCCTGACGAGCAGCCGATGCTGGCCCTGGCGATGATCTGGGCGAAATTGCGGGGGCAGGTCTAACGCTTGACCGCAAGCCTTGACCGCAAGCTTTGACATCAACTGTTGGCCTTTACCTGTTGGCCTCACCTGTTGGCGTAACCGTCGATGGCTTTAAGCGCACGTTCGGCGTAAATCGCTTTGCGATCCCGGCCTTTCGGGCGACGCGGCTTGCGGCCGGTTTTGGGGTCAGCTTCCGCCAGCGGCAATTCCGGAAACAGCCCGAAATTGACATTCATCGGCTGGAACGTGTCGATATTGGCGCCGCCGGTGATATGGGCCAGCAAGGCGCCATGGGCGGTTTCAACCGGCGGCAAGGTGACCCCTTCCCCCAGCGCCTGCGCCGCCGCCATGCGCCCCGCCATCAAGCCGATCGCCGCGCTTTCAACATAGCCTTCAACGCCGGTCATTTGCCCGGCAAAGCGCAACCGCGGCTGGGCCTTCAGGCGCAATTGTTCATCCAGCAGTTTCGGGGAACGGATAAAGGTGTTGCGGTGCAGCCCCCCAAGACGGGCAAATTGCGCATCCTCAAGCCCGGGGATCATGCGGAACACCTCAACCTGGGGGCCATAGCGCATCTTGGTCTGGAACCCGACGATGTTATAAAGCGTGCCGAGGGCATTGTCCTGCCGCAACTGCACCACCGCATGAGGGCGTTCGCCGGTGCGGGGGTCACGCAAGCCAACCGGCTTCATGGGGCCAAATCGCGGCGTGTCATGGCCGCGTTCCGCCATCACCTCAATCGGCATGCAGCCTTCAAAATAGGGGGTGTTGGCCTCCCATTCCTTGAAATCCATCTTTTCGGCATCCAGCATGGCGGCAATCAAGGCGTTGTACTGGTCTTCATCAAGAGGGCAATTGATGTAATCCTTGCCATCGCCCTTGTCGTAACGCGATTGATACCAGGCGATATCCATGTTGATGCTGTCCTTGTGGACAATCGGGGCAATGGCATCAAAAAACGCCAGGTCATCTTCATCGGTGATGGCGCGAATGGCCTCCGACAAATCAGGTGAGGTGAGGGGGCCTGTGGCGATGATCACGTTATCCCAGTCTTCCGGCGGCAGGCCGGTGATCTCTTCACGCTCAACACTGACCAAAGGGTGATCATTCAGTTTCGCTTCAACCGCGGCGGAAAACAGGTCCCGGTCCACCGCCAGCGCCCCGCCAGCGGGAACAGCGGTTTCATCACCTGTCGTGATGATGATGGAATTCAGCCGCCGCATTTCTTCATGCAAGACGCCAACAGCATTGCCCGTGGCGTCATCTGACCGGAAGGAATTGGAACACACCAGCTCCGCCAGCCCTTCGGATTTATGGGCATCTGTCTTGCGGTGGGGGCGCATTTCATGGATCACGACGGGCACCCCGGCTTGCGCCAGTTGCCAGGCCGCTTCACATCCGGCCATGCCGCCGCCGATCACATGTACAGGTTTATCAGAAGACATTATTTGGTCCTTACGCTGGGTTTTGGTCCTTACGCTGGGTGCGTTTATTTCGCGGTTTTCTTGAGCTCGTCAACACGCTGCTGCTGGCGGGTCATCACCGTTGTCAGGTATTCGCCGGTGACCGAACCTTTGGCTTTGCAGATCTGCTCCGGTGTTCCCGTCGCCACCACCTTGCCGCCACCATCACCACCTTCGGGACCGATATCAATGATCCAGTCAGCGGTTTTGATGACATCGAGGTTATGCTCGATCACAATCACCGTATTGCCGTTATCCACCAGTTCCTGCAAAACGTCCAACAGTTTCCGGATATCTTCAAAATGCAGGCCGGTGGTGGGTTCATCAAGAATATAAACCGTGCGCCCCGTCGCCCGCCGTGACAATTCTTTGGACAGTTTGACCCGTTGCGCTTCACCGCCGGAAAGGGTCGTGGCCTGCTGGCCGATCTTGACGTAACCAAGCCCCACACGCTGCATGGTCTCAAGCTTGTCCCGCACCGATGGCACGGCCTTGAAATACTCAAGCCCATCTTCGACCGTCATATCAAGAACATCAGCTATCGACTTGTCACGCCACATAATTTCCAGTGTTTCGCGATTGTAACGCTTGCCCTTGCAAGTGTCGCAAGTGACGTAGACATCAGGCAGGAAATGCATTTCGATCTTGATCAGCCCGTCGCCCTGGCAGGCCTCACAACGGCCGCCCTTGACGTTAAAGCTGAACCGCCCCGGGGCGTAACCGCGGGTCTTGGCTTCCGGCAGGCCCGCGAACCATTCCCGGATCGGGGTAAAGGCGCCGGTATAGGTCGCGGGGTTGGACCGCGGGGTTCGGCCGATAGGGGATTGGTCAATATCCACGACTTTATCGACAAAATGCAGCCCTTCAATGCGATCAAGGGCGGCGGGCACCTCGCGGGCGTTGTTGAGCCGCCGCGCCATGGTCTTCCACAAGGTTTCCAGCACAAGGGTTGACTTGCCGCTGCCCGAAACACCGGTGACGCAAGTGAACAGCCCAAGGGGGAAATCGGCATCGACGTGTTGAAGGTTGTTGCCGCTGGCGCCTTTCAGGCTGATGCGACGTTCCTTGCTGGCCTTGCGGCGCTTTTGCGGGATTTCGATCTGCTTTTCGCCGGACAGGTATTTGCCGGTCATCGAGCTGGTGCTGGCGACAATATCCCCCGGCTTGCCCTCCGCCACCACATGACCGCCATGGACACCCGCGCCAGGCCCCATGTCAATCACATGGTCAGCTTCAAGAATAGCCTCTTCATCATGCTCGACCACCAGCACGGTATTGCCGAGATCACGCAACCGCTTGAGGGTTTTCAGCAAGCGGTCATTATCACGCTGGTGGAGGCCGATGGACGGCTCATCCAGCACATACAACACCCCCGTCAGCCCCGACCCGATCTGCGAGGCCAGGCGAATACGCTGGCTTTCCCCGCCGGACAAGGTGCCGGAAGACCGCCCGAGCGACAGGTAATTGAGCCCGACATTAGCGAGGAACATCAGGCGTTCGTTGATCTCTTTCAAAATCCGGCTTGCAATGGTGTTTTCCTGGTCCGACAAATCCGCCGACACGCCGCCGAACCAATCCACGGCGTCACCGATCGACAGGGTCGAAATATCAGCAATGTCCTTATTGGCGACTTTCACCGCCAGGGCTTCGGGCTTGAGGCGTTTGCCGCCGCAGGAATCGCAAGCATGATCAGCCTGAAACTTGCCCAGTTCCTCACGGATCCAGGCGGAATCGGTCTCGCGCATCCGCCGTTCGAGATTAGGGATCACGCCTTCGAACGGTTTTTTGGTGCGGTAGGAACGCAACCCGTCGTCATATTCCATGGTCACGGCCTCACCGTCTGACCCAAACAGGATGATGTCCTGCGCCCTGGCCTCAAGGTCATGGAACGGCGTGTCGAGATCAAACCCGTAATGACGCCCCAATGATTGCAAGGTCTGGATGTAATATTTTGCCGTCGATGATGCCCATGGCGCCACCGCCCCGTCACGCAGGGTCTTGGTGGAATTCGGGATCACCAGCTGACGGTCAAAATGGCTGGACTTGCCGAGGCCATCACAAGCCGGGCAGGCGCCGAACGGATTGTTGAAGGAAAACAGCCGCGGCTCAATCTCGTCAATCGTGAAGCCGGAAACCGGGCAGGCGAATTGCGCCGAATAGACATGCTGCTTGCCTTCGCCGCCGTCTTTATCCACCTCTTCGGCAATCGCCAGCCCATCGGTCAGCTTGAGCGCGGTTTCCGTTGAATCCGCAAGCCGGGTGATCAGCTCATCGTCGTCATGGCGGATAACAAGGCGATCCACCACCACTTCGATGTTATGCTTTTTCTTCTTGTCGAGGGTGGGGAGATTGTCCATGTCATGCATCTCGCCATCAATCTTGACGCGTTGGTAGCCGCGCGCCTGCAGGTTCATCAGCTCCTTGCGGTATTCGCCCTTGCGGCCACGAATAATCGGGGCCAGCAGATACAAGCGGGTGACGCCATCTGGCTGACGGTCTGGCTTTTGATCGGCAAGCCGGTGGCCGGCGAGTAGGGGATGCCGACCCGCGCCCAGAGCAGGCGCATGTAGTCATAAATCTCCGTCACCGTGCCGACGGTGGAGCGCGGATTGCGCGAGGTGGTTTTCTGCTCGATGGAAATCGCTGGCGACAGGCCTTCGATCAGGTCAACATCAGGCTTTTGCATCATTTCAAGGAATTGCCTTGCATAGGCCGACAGGCTTTCGACGTAACGACGCTGGCCTTCGGCGTAAATCGTGTCAAACGCCAGGCTTGATTTGCCCGACCCCGACAAGCCGGTCAGCACCACAAAGGAATCCCGCGGGATATCGACATGAACATCACGAAGATTATGTTCACGCGCGCCGCGCACCGAAATCGATTTATTGGCTGAAGCTTGAGGAATCATGGACTGGTCAGGCATGTTTTCTGCTTTGGTTAAGACGAAAAATCAATCCGCCACTATAAGTGCGACGGGGCAAAAATCCCACCTAAAAAACCGGCGGGATTACGTTAAAAAATTGACTGATCGCGCAAGAAGTCAATTGCCGATCGGGAAATGGTTTCGTATGGTATGACCATCATCTGCAAAAGGAGACCGGAACATGGCCGGAAGCGTAAATAAAGTCATCCTGCTGGGCCGTCTCGGCAATGACCCTGAAGTCGTCAGCATGAATGATGGCAACAAGATCGTCAAATTGTCTCTCGCC
>JAGWAQ010000065.1:0-5497 GCA_021296375.1 Alphaproteobacteria bacterium | reverse complement strand
ATCTTGAAGGCCAGGTCCAGACCCGCAAATGGCAGGACCAGAGCGGCCAGGATCGCTACACCACGGAAATCGTCCTTGCCCGTTATCGCGGCGAGCTGGCCCTGCTGGGCAGCCGCAATGACAATGACGGCGGCGGCGGTTATGTTGGCGGCGGCGGCGGCGGCTATGACAGCATGCCATCCGGCGGGTCATCACCGGCAGCATCCACCCCGCCAATGAGCGATGATCCCGATAACGACATCCCGTTCTAGAGCCTGCTGAACCCAGCCTGCTGAACCCAGCCTGCTGAACCCAGCCGGGCTGAACAACTATATAGCTTTTGCCTCGGTTCACGGGGGCGAAGCACGATCAATGCCAGTGTTTTACGACGCTGGCATTTTTTATGAAATCCATAACAATATGTAGTATTGAAGCGGCAAATTTGGTATAAAAATACACAATATTTTTTAAGTGGAGCGTCGCGTGACCGACCAAACACCACCCGATCAAATGCCGCCTGAACATACCCCTGGCGAAACCGGTATTTCCATCACTGAGGAAATGCGCAAATCCTACCTCGATTACGCCATGAGCGTGATCGTGTCGCGGGCGCTTCCCGATGTTCGTGACGGGCTGAAGCCGGTCCACCGCCGGATTCTCTATGCCATGATGGAAGGCGGCTACGACTGGTCCAAAGCCTACCGCAAATCCGCCCGCGTCGTCGGGGATGTCATGGGTAACTACCACCCCCATGGCGACAGCGCGATTTACGAATCCATGGTGCGGATGGCGCAGGATTTTTCCATGCGCGTCACGCTGGTCGACGGGCAGGGGAATTTTGGTTCTGTTGACGGTGATCCGCCAGCCGCCATGCGTTACACCGAATCACGGCTGGCAAAAGTCGCTGAAACCCTGCTGCGTGACATTGATCGTGACACGGTTGATTTCATCCCCAACTATGATGAAACCCAGGAAGAACCTTCGGTTCTGCCTGCTGAATACCCCAACCTGCTGGTCAATGGCGCGGGGGGGATCGCGGTGGGGATGGCGACCAATATTCCGCCCCACAACCCGACGGAAGTGATCGACGCCTGCATGGCGTATATCCGCAACCCCAACATCACCCTTGACGAGGTGATGGAGATCGTGCCGGGGCCAGATTTCCCTACTGGCGGCATCATCATGGGGCGGGCGGGGATTCGTTCGGCGTTTGAAACCGGCCGCGGCAGCATCCCGGTGCGGGCAAAAGCTGAGATTGAGACCGACGCCCGTGACCGTGAACGGATACTTATCCATGAATTGCCGTATCAGGTGAACAAGGCGCAATTGCTGGAACGCATTGGCGAGCTGGTGCGCGACAAGACGATCGAAGGCATTTCCGATATTCGTGATGAATCCGATCGCTCCGGCATGCGGGTGGTGATCGACATCAAACGTGATGCCCAGGGCGATGTGGTGCTGAACCAGCTCTATCGCCACACCCGTCTGCAAACCAGTTTTGCGGTCAATCAGCTGGTGCTGAATGGCGGCAAACCTGAACAAATGGGGATACTGGGGGTCATCAAATCCTTTTGCGCCTTCAGGGAAGAGGTGGTCACCCGCCGCACGCGGCATCTGCTCGGCAAGGCCCGTGATCGCGCCCATATCCTGGCGGGGCTGATGGTGGCCTTGACCAGCATCGATCGGGTGATTGAGCTGATCCGCCGCGCCCCTGATGCTGAAACCGCCCGCCGTGAGCTGACCTCAACCCAATGGCCAGCGGAAGAGGTCGCGCCCTTCATCGCGCTGATCGCGGAACCGGGCCGTGAGGTCGTGGACGGCAAGTACCAATTGTCGGAAGCCCAGGCGCGCGCCATTCTCGAGCTGCGGCTCCAGCGCCTGACCGGCATGGAACGCGACAAGCTGGCGGATGAAACCAAAGACCTGGCGGAAAAGATCACCGATTACCTGGGCATCCTGTCAACGCGTGAGCGGATGATCGAGGTCATCCTCAATGAATTTGCCGCTTCACGGGAGTCCGTGGGGGATCTACGCCGCACGGAAATTTCCGACCATGCCGGTGATCAGGATGACGAAGACCTGATCCAGCAGGAAGACATGGTGGTGACGGTCAGCCATCGCGGTTACATCAAGCGCGTGCCGCTGTCGGTTTATCGTGCCCAGCGTCGTGGCGGCAAGGGCCGGGCAGGGATGAAAACCCGTGATGAGGATTTCGTCACCCAGCTGTTCGTCGCCAATACCCATACGCCGATCCTGTTCTTCACCTCAAAAGGGCAGGTGTATCAGCTGAAATGCTACCGCTTGCCCGAAGCCGCGCCGCAATCCCTTGGCAAGGCGATGATCAACCTGTTGCCGATCGCCCAGGATGAAAATATCCAGACCATCATGCCGATGCCTGATAATCCGGAAGCCTGGGATAGCCTGAATGTGATGTTCGCCACCGCCAATGGCAATATCCGCCGCAACATGCTGTCCGATTTCACGAAAATCAAAAGCAACGGCAAGATCGCCATGAAACTGGATGAAGGCGACAGCCTGATCGCTGTTCACCCCTGCGCGGAAGACGCCAATATCCTGATGGCCACGCGCAACGGCAAGGCGATCCGCTTCAAGACCAGTGATGTGCGGGTCTTCCGCGGCCGAGATTCCACCGGTGTTCGCGGCATCCGCCTGCTTAATGATGATCAGGTCGTGTCGATGGCTATTCTCGATGACCCCGAAAACCAGTATGTGCTGGCGGTGACGGAAAACGGCTATGGCAAACGCACCAAGGCTGATGATTACCGCATCACGGGACGCGGCGGGCAGGGGGTGGCCAATATCGAAACCTCGGAACGCAATGGCCCTGTGGTGGCGTCTTTCCCTGTCACGGAAGACGACCAGCTGATGCTGGCCACCGATGGCGGTACCGTCATCCGGATTCGTGTCCATGGCGCGGAAGGCGACAGTATCCGCATCGCCAGCCGCAAAACCCAGGGGGTGACGCTGTTTTCCACCGGCGAAGATGAAAAAGTCGTGTCGGTGGGGCTTATCCAGGAAAAAGATGACGATGCCAGCGAAGGGGACGCGCCTGATGGGGAAACTCCTGAAGAAGCAACTACTGAAGCAATTGCCCCCGCGTCTGAAGCCACCGAAGACGGGGCAACATCATGACCAGAACGGCAATTTACCCCGGCAGTTTTGACCCTGTCACCAATGGCCATCTCGATATTATCCGCCGCGGCGCCAAGATCACCGATCATTTGCTGGTGGCGGTGGCGAAAGACGCCGGCAAATCCCCGATGTTCAGCATTGATGAACGGGTCGAGCTGTTGAGCCGCGAGATCGACCACATCAAAAGCCAGGGTGAGGTCACGGCAAAAATCGAGGTCGTGAGTTTCAGCGGGCTGTTGATTGATTTTGCCAAATCCAGCAACGCCGCCATGATCATTCGTGGCCTGCGGGCGGTGACGGATTTTGAATATGAATTCCAGATGACCGGCATGAACCGACGCATGAACGCCGAGATTGAAACGGTGTTCCTGATGGCGTCGGAAAAAAACCAGTTCATCGCCTCCAGCATGGTCAAGGAAATCGCCAAGCTGGATGGCGATATTTCAGGTTTTGTGCCGCAATTGATCGCCGATGCCCTGACGGAAAAATGCAAATAAAGTCCTGAATTCTGAAGAATAAAGGGAAAATTAAAAAATCTTTACCTCAGGCCATCAAAAGGCTTGATTATACAGGCGGTATCTCTTAGTTTCCGCTTGTTCGTGAGGGCGCTTAGCTCAGTTGGTAGAGCAAGTGACTTTTAATCACTGGGTCACAGGTTCGAATCCTGTAGCGCTCACCATTTAAAGAAACCGTTGAAGTTCCACACTTCAGCGGTTTTTTTTTAGCGGGTGGTTGAAGACCCGGGGGCAAGACGTCATTACCCTTCATGCGCTTTCACGCGCTCCAAATTCTTCATGCGCTTTCACGCGCTTCATGCGATGGCGCAAACGGTGACCGCCCAAACCACCAGCAGCAAGGACACAAGCACGGTCCCGCCCATTACCTTCATCATGTACATTGGCATAATGCCCTCCTGATCAAAGTGGTGATTCGCCCTCAGCCTATCAAAACAAGGTTAATTATCTCTTAATCCACAGGTCTTTCGGGTCATCACAAGGGTTGGTTCAATCCAAACCGGGTTTCCCTTCGCTTGCCAGCCTGCCTGAACTTCGTCAGACTGATGATGATGAGTAATTGGGGAAAAGAGATGACCAAACTTGATCTGAATTATGTCCGCAGCCAGTTTCCGGCCTTTTCAACGCCAAAGCTGAAAGACCATGCGAATTTTGAAAACGCCGGCGGGTCCTACATGTGCCAGCAGGTGATCGATCGCTTCAGCCGCTATTTTGAGCAGCGCAAGGTTCAGCCCTACGGGTATTACAAAGCCTCAATCGAAGCCGGGGAGGAGATGGATCAGGCCCATGAACGGCTCGCCCATTACCTCAATGTTCATCCCCATGAAGTGATGTACGGCCCGTCGACCTCACAGAACACCTATGTGCTGGCGCAGGGCTTTCTGGGGCGCATGTCGGCTGGCGACAGCATCGTTGTTTCGGAACAGGAGCATGAGGCCAACGCCGGGTCCTGGCACCGCATGGCAGGGCGGGGGATCACCGTAAAAGTCTGGCCGATTGACCATGAGACCGGCCAGCTGAACACCGATGACCTGATCCCGTTGCTGGACGAGGGCACGAAAATTGTCGCCATGACCCATTGTTCAAACGTCATTGCGGAAATCCATGACATTCGCCCTATTGCCGACCTTGTTCATGACGCCGGGGCGATCCTGGTGGTGGATGGCGTGTCCTATTGCCCCCATGGATTGCCTGATGTCGATGCGCTGGGGGCGGATGTGTATTTGTTTTCCGCCTACAAGACCTATGGCCCCCATCAGGGCGCGATGGTGATCAGGGATAGCGCGAAGGCGATGATCGAGCCGCAAGCCCATTATTTCAACCATGATATTCCCGAAAAATACATGGTGCCGGCGGGGCCAGCCCACGCGCAGGTGGCCGCCGCCAACGGCATGTTCGATTATTTTGATGCGATTGACGCCTATCATGGCGGGGCGGATGACGGCGGACGGCCGCGACGGGTGGAAAAGCTGTTCCGCAACGCCGAGATCGCCAACCTTGCCCCGATGCTGGAATATTTATCCCAGCGCAACGACATCCGCCTGATCGGCTCAACCGACGCCAACCGCCGCGCCCCCACCGTCACCTTTACCTCATCCCGCATGTCATCCTGTGATATCGCCAAGAAACTGGCGTATTTCGGCGTCATGGCCGGGGCGGGGAATTTTTATGCCGTGCGGCCGCTGGATGGGTTGGGGATCAATCCTGATGATGGCGTCGTCCGCCTGTCCTTTGTCCATTACACCACACGGGCGGAAATTGACCAGGCGCTCAACGCGCTCGACCAAATTCTCTAGCCCGGGTTGGCCCTAACCTTTTGCCGCTTCCCTGATCTGGGTCATGGTGCGGGT
>JAGWAQ010000002.1:1365-62690 GCA_021296375.1 Alphaproteobacteria bacterium | reverse complement strand
GATGGGGGGTGGTGATGTCACCATCCCCTTGACCAAACCTAGGGTGAATACCGCCGTTTGCCAAGTGCGACGTTTTGGTGCGACATTATGCAAAGCCCAGACATTTTCAAAACACAGGCATTTTGAAAACGCACGCATTTATTAAAATGCGATCAGGCCGCGCGGCAATCGGGCCAGCCTTGTTGTCACCATAATTTGGCCAAAAAACAAAACCACTGTAAGATTAACAACCGCATGATCTAGGTTTCAACCGCATTTTATGATATTCCATGTGTGATGACAATTTCAGCCTCTTACGGGAGCACAAAATGAAAACTATCGTAACCCTCACCACCCTGGCCAGCCTGGCGGCTTCGGTTGCTTTTACCCAGACCGCCGCCGCTGATCAAACCAAGGTGCGCACCATCATTGGCAATGTCAGTGACGTTGAAGCCTTGACCACCACCTATGTCCGCAAGACCCCGATCGAGGAAAAAGTCTGCCGCGTTGAAGAAGTGCCGATTTACGAAGAAGGCCAAGGCGGTGATGAACTTGGCGGCTTGATCATTGGCGGGCTTATCGGTTCTGCCGTTGGCAACGCCGCCACCGACGCCAAAGGCGCCGGGACATTTGGCGCCATCACCGGCGCCCTTGTTGGCCGTGAACATGCCAAGAATTCCAAAACCGAAGGCAAGATTGTCGGGTATCGTCAACAGGATGTCTGTGAAATCCAGAAATCGGTTCGCGAAGAGCGCGTCGAAGAAGTCACGGGCTACCGCCTGACCATTGATGTTGATGGTGATGAAGTCATCCTCAAGACCAAGAAAATCTATGACACCGGTGATGAAATTCGCATTCGCCGCAAGACCACCTACTCCCTCGACTAGAAAATCACCAGAAGAGATGGGGGCAAGCCCCGTCTTTTCTGCGAATCCCCCTCTGGTGTGGACGGGCCGCGCTTGCCGTGGCCGGTTTCCCCGTGTAAATTGTAACCACTTTCTGTGATCAGCAGCACGGAACAAGGGTGGTGATCAGTTCAACAGGTGATCAGGTCAACTGGTGATTAGTTCAACTGATTGTCGATTTTTCCGAAGGAAGCGTATTAAGGAATCGTATTAAGGAAGCGTATTATGGCCACAACATCCACTATTCTTGAAGGTAAGCGCGGGCTCATCATGGGGGTCGCCAATGACCGTTCCATCGGTTGGGGCATCGCCGCCGCCGCCGCCGCCGCTGGTGCTGATCTGGCTTTTACTTATCAGGGTGACGCGCTGGAAAAGCGGGTTCGTCCGCTCGCCGAGGGCATTGGCTCTTCAATGGTTCTGCCCTGTGACGTGACCGACGAAGCCAGTGTCGATGCTGTTTTCGCGGAGCTTGAAAAAACCTGGGGGAAGATCGATTTTCTGGTCCATGCCATTGCCTATTCCGACAAGGAAGAGCTGAAGGGCCAGTATGTGGACACCAGCCGTGAGAATTTCATGAACACCATGGATATCTCTGTCTTCTCCTTCACCTCAATCGCGCGCCGGGCGGCGGCCATCATGAACGATGGCGGCTCAATGCTGACCCTGACCTATTACGGGGCGGAACGCGTCATGCCGCATTACAACGTCATGGGGGTCGCGAAAGCCGCCCTCGAAGCCTCCGTGCGCTACCTTGCGGTCGACCTCGGGGCGCGCAACATTCGCGTCAACAGCCTGTCGGCAGGGCCGATGAAAACCCTGGCGGCGTCAGGTATCGGTGATTTCCGCTATATCCTGAAATGGAACGAATACAACTCCCCCCTTAAGCGCAACGTCACCCTTGATGATGTTGGCGGCGCCGGGGTCTATCTTCTGTCTGATTTGTCGAGCGGCGTATCCGGCGAAACCCACCATGTTGATTGCGGCTACCACGTTGTTGGCATGAAAGCGGTGGATGCCCCGGACATCACCACCGTCTAACCGAAAGGCCGCCCCATGGCTGACAACAGTTTCGGCACTTTATTCCGCTTCACCACCTTCGGTGAAAGTCATGGCCCTGCCATTGGCTGTATCGTTGATGGGGTGCCGCCCCTGCTCGATTTGAGCGAAGCGGATATCCAGCCTTATCTGGATCGCCGCAAGCCGGGCACGTCGCGCTTTGTGACCCAGCGCAAGGAAGCCGATCAGGTCAAGATTCTGTCGGGGGTCTTTAACGGCAAGACCACCGGCACGCCGGTCATGCTGATGATCGAAAACACCGATCAGCGGTCAAAAGATTATGGCGAGATCGCCAACACCTATCGCCCCGGCCATGCCGATTACACCTATATCGAAAAATACGGCATTCGCGATTATCGCGGCGGCGGCCGGTCATCGGCGCGGGAAACCGCCTCACGGGTTGCCGCTGGTGCGGTCGCCATGAAAGTGCTGGAAGCTCGGTTCAGCTCATCCCTCAAGATCAAAGGGGCGGTGGTGCAAATCGGTCCCCACAAGATCAACCGCGACAACATCGACTGGCAAAACACCCGCAGCAACCCGTTTTTCAGCCCTGATGCGGCAATCGTGCCGGTCTGGGAAGAGTTTCTTGATGACACCCGCAAGGCGGGGTCATCCGCTGGCGCGGTGATCGAGGTTGTTGCCGAAGGTGTCCCGCCAGGGCTGGGGGGGCCGATTTACGGCAAGCTTGATGCTGAACTGGCCTCCGCCATGATGTCGATCAATGCCGTCAAAGGTGTTGAGATCGG
This sequence comes from Alphaproteobacteria bacterium, assembly GCA_021296375.1. Classification (GTDB taxonomy): domain Bacteria; phylum Pseudomonadota; class Alphaproteobacteria; order Puniceispirillales; family UBA1172; genus JAGWAQ01. The sequence goes on along the minus strand of JAGWAQ010000002.1, from coordinate 60,004 downwards.
CAGTGGCTTTGACCTTGCCCATATCCCCGGCACCGAAGCCGGGGATGAAATGCGCATGGGGGAGGACGGCAAGCCGGTATTCCTCAGCAATCATGCCGGCGGCGTTCTCGGCGGCATTTCCAGCGGTCAGGACGTGGTGGCGCGATTTGTCGTCAAGCCCACCTCATCGATCCTCACCCCGCGGCAATCAATTGATGACAGCGGGGCGGAAAAAGACGTCATCACCAAGGGCCGCCATGACCCTTGCGTGGGCATCCGCGCGGTGCCGATTGGCGAAGCCATGATGGCGATTGTGCTGGCCGACCAGTTGATGCGCCACGACGCGCAATGCGGGCCGATCTCTTCCTGAATCAGGGCGTGATCACAGGTTTATCCGCGACAATAATAAATTCCTTATTGCCTTCAGGGCCGGTGATGGGCGACGGCACGATGCCACGCACCTGCCAGCCCATGTCTTCGGCCAGCCAGGCGGCAATATCATCCTGCACCGCTTGATGAAGCGCCGGATCACGCACCACCCCGCCCTTGCCAACATCAGCACGACCGACTTCAAATTGCGGCTTGATCAACGCCGCCAGCACCGCCCCTTCACGCGCCAGCGCCATGCTGGCGGGCAGCACTTTCTTGAGCGAGATGAAGGACGCGTCGCAGACCACCATATCGATCACGTCAGGGATATCTTCCGCCGTCAGGTAGCGGGCGTTGGTTTTCTCCATCACCACGACGCGGTCATCGCTCCGCAAGGCCCAGTCGAGCTGGCCATGGCCGACATCAACCGCAAAAACTTTCGCCGCGCCGTGGCGCAGCATGACATCGGTGAACCCGCCGGTGCTGGCGCCAACATCAATCGCCGTAAAGCCCGTTGCCATCAGGCCATCGTAATGATCAAACGCCGCCGCAAGCTTAAGCCCGCCGCGCGAAACATAGGGATGCATCTTGCCCTTGACGCGCAATTCGGCATCACTGGCGATTTTCACCCCGGGCTTGGTCAGGCGTTGATCCCCCGACAGCACCATGCCAGCGATGATCATCGCCTGGGCTTTTTCGCGGCTGGGGGCCAGCCCGCGGGCATGAACCAGCACATCCAGCCGTTCCTTTTTGGCCGGTTTTACGGAAGCGGGTTTCGCAGGGGAAGATTGATGCGCTGTGTCGTCGGGGTGGTCCGTCATGACGGGGTTATCGGGCGGCGCTGATCTTGGCGGCATCAAGCCCCAGCAGACCGGCGGCCGTCGACACCATAGCGGCGGCATCAAGCCCCGCTTCCGCCAGTTGAGCGTCCTGGGAATTGTGGTCAATCATGCGGTCCGGCAAGGTCAGGACACGAATCGCCTTGCCCTGGTCAGCAAGCCCGTGGTTGTGAATGAACTGCATGACATGGGCGGCAAACCCGCCAGCGCTGCCTTCTTCCACCACCATCAGGCTGTCGTGGTCACGCAGCAGGCGGGTGATCAGATCAGCGTCGATCGGCTTGGCGAAACGGGCATCGGCAACGGTGATCATGGCGCCCGCGTCCTCAAGGGTATCGGCCGCCTTGAGGGCATCAGCAAGCCGTGTCCCCAGCGACAGAATGGCCAGACGTTCACCGCCCCGCACAATACGGCCCTTGCCAATCTCATAAGGGGTGATCTGCTCGGGGATAGGCACGCCAACCCCTTCCCCCCGTGGATAGCGGAACGCCGAAGGCGCATCATCGATCTGCGCGGCGGTGGCCACGGCAATCGACAGCTCCGCCTCATCCGACGGGGCCATCACCACCATCCCCGGCAGGCAACACAGGTAGGTCAAGTCATAAGCGCCAGCATGGGTGGCGCCATCGGCCCCCACCACCCCGGCGCGGTCGATCGCAAATCGCACCGGCAGGTTCTGGAGCGCAACATCATGCACGACCTGGTCATAGCCGCGTTGCAGGAAGGTTGAATAAATCGCACAAAACGGCTTGAAGCCTTCAGTCGCCAGTCCGGCGGCAAAGGTGACTCCATGTTGTTCGGCAATCCCGACATCAAAACTGCGGTCGGGAAAACGTTCCGCAAATTTATTGATGCCCGTGCCTGACGGCATGGCGGCGGTGACGGCGACGATCTTGTCATCGGCTTCCGCTTCGCGAATCAATTGCTGGGCAAAGGCGCCGGTATAGCTGACGGCGTTGGACACAGGTTTTTTCTCTTCGCCGGTGATGACATCGAATTTCGGCACGGCGTGGTATTTCTCGCCGCTTTCCTTGCCAAACGGATGACCGCGGCCTTTTTCCGTCACCACATGGAGCAGGATAGGCCCGCCTTGATCGCCGTCACGAAGGTTTTTCAGAATAGGCAGCAGCTGGTCGAGGTCATGGCCATCAACAGGGCCGATGTAGAAAAACCCGAGCTGCGAGAAAATCGTTGAGCCGCCGACAAAACCACGGGCCATTTCTTCGGCTCGTTTTGCGGTGCGTTCAATTTCCGCCGGAAAGCGGCTGGCCACTTGTTTCGCCAATTCGCGGATCGAATGAAACGGCCGTGATGAGATCAACTGGCCAAGGTAAGACGACAACGCCCCCACCGCCGGGGCAATCGACATGTCATTATCGTTCAGGATAACGATCATCTTGGAGTTCATGGCGCCCGCGTTATTCATCGCTTCATAGGCCATGCCGGCGCTCATCGAGCCGTCACCAATGACCGAGATGACATTGTTGGACTGGCCCTTCAAATCGCGCCCCACCGCCATGCCGAGGCCAGCGGAAATAGAGGTCGAGGAATGGGCCGCGCCAAACGGGTCGTATTCCGACTCATCGCGTTTCGTGAACCCCGACAAGCCCCCGGGCTGGCGCAGGGTGCGGATGCGATCACGGCGACCGGTGAGGATTTTATGCGGATAGGCCTGATGCCCGACATCCCAGATGATCTTGTCCTGTGGGGTGTTGAAGACATAGTGAAGCGCCACCGTCAGCTCCACCACCCCAAGCCCGGCGCCAAGATGCCCGCCGGTGCGGGAGACGGTATCAATGGTCTCGGCACGCAGTTCATCCGCGACAGCTTTCATGCTGGATTCCGGCATGGCACGGAGAAGATCAGGCGTCGGGGCCTTGTCGAGATACGGGGTCTTCATTCCACTTCCTTCAAACGTCGGCCATTAATGGTCACGCCTTATAATAAAACTGGATATTTCTAGCATATAGTCAAGGTGTGGGGCAGAAGAACCTGCGGTTGTTGTCAACATCGCGTTCGCCTCATCGATCAGGCGTTCCGCCTCCTTTTGCGCGGCGTCTATGCCCAGGTGATCAACAAAACTGGCTTTGCCCGCCTCATCATCGCGCCCTGTTGGCTTGCCCATGGCGGCGGCGTCACTGGTGCGGTCAAGCAGATCATCGGCGATCTGGAACGCCAGCCCAATGCGATCGGCGTAATTAGCCAGGGCCGCGAGCAGGTCATCCCCGCCGCCGCCAACACGTCCCCCCGCCACCGCCGACGCCTTGATCAAGGCCCCTGTCTTGAGCGCTTGCATGGCGCGGGTTTCATCAAGGTCAAAACGGCGGGTTTCAGCTTCAAGGTCGAGCATTTGCCCCCCCGCCATTCCCGCAACACCGGACGCGGTGGCAAGATCCATCACCAGCCCGGCGCGCACCGCGCCGTCATCATGGGTATCAGGGCTGGCGAGCAGCTCAAACGCCATGGTCTGGAGCGCATCCCCTGCCAGAATCGCCGTCGCCTCATCAAATTCAAGATGACATGACGGTTTGCCGCGACGGGTTTCGGCGTCATCCATCGCCGGCAGATCATCATGAATAAGAGAATAGGCATGCAGGCATTCAAAAGCCGCCGCGACATTGATGGCCCCGCCGCAATCGCCGCCCGCAGCCAGGCGTGATGCCCCCAGCACCAGCGCCGCGCGCAGACGTTTTCCGCCAGCCATTGCGGCATAGGACATGGCCGCAGCAAGCCGCGGGGCGGCGCCTTTTCGCAGGGCGTCAAATCGAGCGGCAAGTTCGGCTTCCACCGCCGCCGCGTCAGCGTTCAACTGGTCGGTGAACATCAGGTTATTCGGCGTCAAACGGCGCCGAGCCGTCGACCTCAGGGGAAGCTTTCGCGGCACGGATTTTATCAACCTTAAGCCGCGCTTCATCAAGCCGCGCCTGGCATTGCTTTTTCAGCTCAGAGCCGCGCTCATAGGCCGCCACCGCATCGTCGAGGGAAACCTCACCGCGTTCGAGCTTGTCGACAATGGCCTCCAGTTCCTTCAGCGCATCTTCAAAACTGAGCGATGTGTCCGGTGATGTCATGGCTTACTCCTTTTCATCCGTAGCCTGATCCAGTGATGATGCCACAGACTTGATCATATGTGCCATTTTCTTACGGAGTTGTGGCTCTTTGATCAAGTAATAACTCCGCACCAATTCAATGGTTTCCCGCCTTGCCATAGGGTCACCTTGCCATTCGGGCAATGCCGCCCCCTGTCCGCGCCGGGCGACTTGCCGCGCCAGTTGCCGCGGCGAGGCGGATTTGATGTCCGGCGGCATGTCTTCATAGAAATACCCCACCTCAACATCGAGGATCTGGCTCAAATCCCAAAGCCGCGATGCGCTGACGCGATTGGCCCCGCGTTCGTATTTTTGCACCTGCTGGAACGTCAATTGCAGCAATTCCGCCAGCTGATTCTGGGTCATCCCCATCAAGGTGCGGCGCATGCGGATGCGCTTGCCGACATGGCGATCAACAGCGTTGTTGTTGGTGATGCTGGTGTTGCGGTCTGTCGCCATATTGACCGGGTCTCCTGCTGGCCTGATGCAACTTATCGGTGATAATTATCCGCCGATTGCACCAGAAGGGCAAGCCCCGGTTTCGGCGAATGATCAGCTGACTTTATGGGCAATACGGCGAAGGCCCGACAGCAATTCCTGCAGAATCCCAGGCTCAAGGGCCGAATGCCCGGCGTTATCCACCATTTTCAATTCCGCGTCAGGCCAGGCTTTGACAAGGTCAGAGGCGGTGACCGGCGGGCAGATGACATCATGGCGCCCTTGCACCACCACCGCCGGCAGATGGGCAATGCGATCCATATTATTGAGGATGAACCCGTCTTCAAGGAAACAGTTGTTGCGGAAGTAATGGGCCTCAAGCGTCGCCAGGGACACCGCCATCCGCCCGCCGCCGCCACGAATTTCCGCCCGCAGGGTGGCGCAGGAATTTTCATAGGCGGACCAGCTCTCGGCGGCGGGGATCGAGATTGACGGGCTGCTGGCGGTCAGGCGTTTGAAGTAATGTTCGAGCAAGTCGCCGCGTTCGTTCTCCGGCAGGGCATGGACAAACCGGTCCCAGGCTTCGGGGTAGAATTTCCCCATGTCATAGAGAAACCAGTCGACTTCGGCCTTGGTGCCGAGAAAAATCCCCCGCAGGACAAAACCAAGGCATCGCTCAGGGTGGGTGATGCCATAGGCCAGGCCAAGGGTTGACCCCCATGACCCCCCGAAGATTACCCAATGATCAATGCCGAAATGCGCGCGGATCACATCCATATCAGCGATCAGGTCTTGGGTGGTGTTGGCGGTGATCGCGCCAAATGGCCGCGATTGGCCCGACCCGCGCTGGTCAAACAAGATCACCCGAAACAGATCAGGGTCGAACAACCGCCGATGAACCGCGCTGATGCCAGCCCCCGGCCCGCCATGCAGAAAAACCACCGGGATGCCGCCGGGGTTGCCGCATTCTTCAACATATAGATCATGACCGTCACCAACCTCAAGGCGCGTGGTGTTCAGCGGCACCCTTGGTGGAAACAGCTGCTGGTCTTCGGCGACAGATCGCATTGTTCAGTCCAGATCAGTGTCAGGAAAGATAGGGAAGCTGGGTGATGTCATCCACGCGCGCTTCAAGATTAACCCTGATCTTGTTCATCGCCCGGGTTTCGAGCTGGCGGACCCGCTCCTTGCTGACGCCGAAATCACGGCCCAGCTCATCAAGGGTGGCGCCATCTTCATCAAGGCGGCGGCGCATGATGATCATCTTCTCGCGCGGGGACAGCTCTTCAAGGGCTTCAGCAAGCCATGCCGACAAGGTGGAGGCGTGTTTAGAGATGGTGACCGATTGTTCCGGCGTCGGGCGATCATCCATCAGGAAGTCCTGGGCCATGCTTTCGTTCATTTCGCCAACCGGCGCATTGAGCGAACTGTCGGCACCGGAAAGCCGTTGTTCCATGTGGTTGACGTCAGTAACATTGACGCCAATGGTATCGGCGATCTGCTGGCGCCCGGCATCCGTCAGCATGCCGCCTTCGGCCTCACCGATTTTCGAGCGCAAGCGGCGCAATTTGAAAAACAGCGATTTATGGGCAGAGGTCGTGCCAGTGCGAACGATGGACCAGTTGCGCAGGACGTTATCCTGAATAGACGCCCGGATCCCCCACTCGGAATAGGTGGAAAACCGCACTTCGCGGTCAGGGTCAAAGCGGCTGGCGGCTTGCATGATGCCGATATTGCCTTCCTGGATCAAATCACCAAGCGGCAGGCCGTAATGACGGAATTTCGAGGCAATGCTCACCACAAGGCGAGAATAAGCCAGGACAAGACGATGCAACGCGCGTTCATCTTCATGGTCGCGCCAGGCCAGCGCCAGCTTGTGCTCATCGTCACGCTCCAGCAGGTCCTGCTTCATAATCTGCCGGATATACCGGTTATCAGATTTTAATGTTTCGTTTCTGTCATCCATGGCGCTAACTCCCCAGCAAACACCATATTTTATTATTATGAACTATTATGGCTATTTTCATAAACTGGGGCGGGCAATCCACCTTTCAACCCTAAAATTAACATTTTGTTAATTTTTATTCAATTGCCGGGGCCAGCCCCCTTTTTACGCCGCGTCCATGAGGTTTTCGAGCTTCACGGCGGCGGCATCCTGATCAATCTTTTCGATCGCCGCGAATTCACGGGCCAGGCGTTCGAGCGCGGCCTGGTACATCTGGCGTTCGGAATAGGACTGTTCGGACTGATTGGTGCGGCGACGCAGGTCACGGACAACTTCAGCGATGGAAACCGGATCCCCGGAACGGATTTTGTCGTCATACTGCTTGGCGCGTTTGGACCACATGTCGCGGCGCACCCGCGCCTTGCCCTTCAGGGTGGTGATGGCTTCGTCCATTTGCTTTTTCGACGACAAGGTGCGCAGACCAAGGCTGCGGGCCTTTTCAAGCGGCACACGCAGGGTCATGCGGTCCTGCTCAAAACGGACGATCAGCATATCGATCGACATGCCGGCAATGGTGTTTTGCTCGGTGCCGAGAATCCGACCCACGCCATGGGTTGGATAAACCACGAAATCGTCAGCGTTAAATTCTTCAACGTTCTTGTCTTTAGCCATTGATCATTCCCATCATTATTGCACCAACACCCAAGGCCTGCCCCGCCCGGATGGCCCGGACAGGTCAAGTTTGAACATGAGCGCGAGGTGCGTTCTTATATCTGGTGTTATGGCCGATCCCGACCATATTTTTGGTGGCGCTGTCTCTGGCGCGCGACATTCGCGGCATTCAGCTGACCACTCAAAGAGGACAGAGTATACACGATTATCCGGCAAAAGACCATCCCCCTGAAATAGCACTTTTTTCCGGCGAAATTCACGTCTTTTTAAGGTTGTGGTGACCCCGCACCTAATGCCTGGACCTAATGCCTGCGGCTAGTTTCCGTTTCCGGGCTTGTCGGAGAAGAACTCCTCGAACTTGTTGGGCTTGCCCTTGAAGTCATCGGCATCAGCGGGGGCATCGATCTTGCGGGTGATGTTGGGCCAAACCGCCGACATATCGGTATTGAGCTTGAGCCAGGCATCGGCGCCGGCATCCGTGTCCGGCAGGATCGCTTCCGGCGGGCATTCCGGCTCACAGACGCCGCAATCAATGCACTCATCAGGGTGGATCACCAGCATGTTCTCGCCTTCGTAAAAACAATCGACAGGGCAGACTTCGACACAGTCGGTGTATTTGCAGCGAATGCAGTTGTCGTTAACAATATACGTCATGATTTACTCCAGCCCGAGGCGTGAACAAGATCTTTTCTTAATCCTTGTTGCGGCCTTCTGCAACACCAGAATTCAAGATTTCAACTGATCGATCTTGCGGCGTTCGCGTTTCGTCGGGCGGCCTGACCCGGCATCACGCATCTCAAAGGGTTTCGGGGCATGTGCCGAGGCCCGCTGGCGCGGTTCAGGCGGGGCGAGATCATCATATAACGTCGCCGCTTCCGTCGCTGGCCCCCGCCGCGTGGCCATCGCCAGGATCTTGATCACCCGCACGTCATCAGCTTTCGGGAAGGTCAGCACCTGACCGATACGGATATTGCGATGGGGCTTTGACATCACCTCACCGTCGAGCCGCAGCCTTCCGCTCGCCACCAGCCGATTGGCATCCGCCCGGGTTTTGAAAAACCGCGCCGCCCACAACCATTTGTCGATCCGCATGGTGGCGTCTTCGGGCATGGCGGTGTTACTTCCCCTGGGCTTTCAGTTGCGCCAGGATCGCAAATGGTGAATTCGGGTCCGGTTGTTTTGGCGCGCGCGCTGTCGCCGCGCCAGGTTTGCCCTGCCCATGTTTGCCCTGCCCGGGTTTGTCCTGCGATGAGCGCTTGCCGCCGTTGGGTTTGCCGCCATCGGACCTGCCGCCATTGGACTTCGCCTGACGCGGTTTGCCGCCCTCGGCTTTGCCGCGCTTGGCGGGGCGCTGCTTGCGCTCAAACACCGGGATGGGGGGCTTTTCCGGGTCTTCCGAGGCGATGTCGTCAACCTTGGCGTAATTCAGGTCAATCAGGATCGCCGCCATCTGGTCACGGGTGGCGCCAGCCAGTGACATCATTTCTTCGCTGATCTGGAACTTGCCGCCACGGGCGGCGGTACGGATCACCGCCGACAGACGTTCCGCCATATCGACACGCATGACACGGCCACCAAGGCGACGATAACCGGTCGCCAGCCAATAGGCATCGCTGACGCCGTCAATGTGATCAATGGCGACACGTCCAGCAGGTGGCGGGCCAGATTGCGGGAATTGATCGTTAAAAATGCTCCACAGCAGGGCTTTGGCGTCGATCTGCGCAGGTTTCAGCAGATCCGCCATGTAAATCATATCCACCCCGAGGCGAACCCCGTGAAGCGCCAGTTGACGACGGCCATCGTCATCCAGCTCCTTGACCATTTCCGCGACCGCCGGTGATGGCAGGGTGCCAAGGGCCTCATAGACCTGATAGGCAATGCCGCGGGCGGTGCCGGTCAACGTGTCACCTGTCAGGGCAACGGCTTTTTCCAGCACGGTTTTCGGGTAATCAGCGGCAAATGCGTTGAGGCGATCCTGAACGGTTTTCAGCTGATCGCCTTCAAGCAATGTACTGGCGCGCACCTCGGCTTTCGGCTGGTAGAGCCCATCGCCCTTGACCAGTTTGCCGATCAGGGCTTCACGCCAGAAGATCTGGCCTCTTGCGTTGAGCTTGAAGGCGGCGTCGGCTGATGCCGCCAGGGCTTTGACACGGGCTGAAATTTCATCGGGCAGGGCTTTGCGCGCGGCGGCAAGCACCGGGCCTTCTTCATCACCACCTGAAAGACGCGGGGTGAACACAAAGCCGTCGAGCTGGCCGACGTCCTCCCCTTCAACAATGACTGTACCGTCTGATTTAATCGAAGACATGAGTGTTGTATTTTCCTTCAACCGTCGTGATAAAACTGCCGCCCGCCGATCAACAAAACGTTGGGTCAGCACCAAATGCAGACTATCTGATACCCTGTCCTCGATGCTTCTTGCAAGCCCTTGAAACTCTTCGGCATCATCAAGCCAGTGTTGCCGCTGGGTGATGTAGCTCCAGGTGCGGATGCCGGACAGCCGCGACATCAGGGTATCGATATCGCCATCGGGGCGGTTCAGCCGCTGCATTTGCGCTGAAACCCAATCCTTTGGCAGGCGCTTTCCCTCCGCCAGAGCGGTGTAAATACGGGCCAGCATCTGGGCGTGGCTATCGGTATATTCCCGTTGATAATCAGGCACCTGGCAGACATCATAGAGCAATTCAACCTGCGCTTCGCCATGGGCGAGGACACGAATATCATCGCGTTCCATCAACGCGGCGAGCGCTTGCTGGTCATCGGCATCGGCCTTGCGGGTCATGAGCGGCGATGGCGGCCGCGCCTCCAGCGAATTCATCAGCGCATCAGGGCTGGAAAAATCCAGTCGTGAGTTGCGGTAATAGACCCCGTTCAGGAACCGAAAGCGGTGATTCTCTATCGCTTCAATGACATCATCTTCAAGCATCGTGCAATGATCGGTGATGCCAAAACTGCCGTCGGTGGTATGGCGCCCGGCACGGCCGGCGATCTGGCCCAGTTCAGCCGGTGACAATTTGCGGGGGCGGCGGCCATCAAATTTGACGTCACCGGCCAGCGCGACATGGTTGATATCCATGTTCAGCCCCATGCCAATCGCGTCTGTCGCCACCATGTAATCGACGTCGCCGGACTGGAACATCTCGACCTGCGCGTTGCGGGTGCGGGGGCTGAGCGCGCCCATGACAATCGCCGTGCCGCCACGTTGCGCCCGGATCAGCTCCGCCAGTTTATAGACTTCCGCTGTGCTGAAGGCGACCACCGCTGATCGCCGCGGCAGGCGCGTCACTTTCTTCTGCCCGGCCCAGGACAATTTGCTCAACCGCTGGCGCGTCATCACCTCAAGATGAGGGAGCAATTCTTCCAGCACACGGCGAATGGTCTCCGCCCCCAGCAGCAAGGTTTCCTCGCGCCCGCGGGCGTTCAAAATTCGGTCGGTAAAGACATGGCCACGTTCCGGGTCCGCCGCCAGCTGGACTTCATCCACCGCCATGAAATCAACACGCTTGTCCATCGGCATGGCCTCAACCGTGCAAAGGAAATAGCGCGCCCCGGGGGGAATGATTTTCTCCTCCCCCGTGATCAGGGCTACATTTCCGGCCCCGACTCGCGCCACCGCGCGGTCATAATTTTCCCGCGCCAGCAAACGGAGCGGAAAACCAAACATCCCGCTGGCGTGGCCAAGCATACGTTCCATGGCGTACCAGGTCTTGCCGGTATTGGTGGGGCCCAATACCGCGATCGGGTCGGCGGTGGAAATGGAAATGTTGCGGGTAGACATGACGGGCTCGCGTTAAAACAACTGGATTATGCACCACCCCGCCGCCCATGAAAAGCAGCTTGATGACACGGCCCGCACTAAAACGGCCCGCACTAAAACGGCCTGCACTAAAACGCACTGAACTAAAACGCACTGAACTAAAAAAGGGCCCCGTAAGGGCCCTTTTCAAAATGTTGGAATTCACAAGACTAGAAATGCGCCGACATGGTGGTGGCGGGCTTTTCCACTGGCGGGGCGAATTTCGTCAGGTCGATGCCTTCCACCGCTGTTTTGTATTCCTCCAGCGTTGGCGTCCGTCCCAGAATCGCCGACAGCACCACCACCGGCGTTGACGCCAGCAGGCTTTCGCCTTTCTTGGTGTCGGAATCCTCCACCACGCGTCCCTTGAACAGGCGAGTTGAGGTCGCCATCACGGTGTCGCCCTTGGCGGCTTTTTCCTGGTTGCCCATGCAGAGGTTGCAGCCCGGGCGTTCGAGGTAAACGATGTTGTCGTATTCCGTGCGCGAGTTCTGCTTCGGGGCGGCGTCGTCAAATTCAAAGCCGGAGTATTTCTGCAGGATCGCCCAATCGCCCTCTTCCTTCAGCTCATCGATAATATTGTAGGTCGGGGCGGCCACCACCAGCGGCGCGTTGAACTCAACCTTGCCGGAGGATTTTTCCAGATTGCGGAGCATCTGGGCGACGATCTTCACGTCCCCCTTATGCACCATGCACGAGCCGACAAAACCAAGATCGACTTTCTTTTCCGCCATGTAGAAGGAAATCGGGCGGATAGTGTCATGGGTATAACGCTTTGAAATATCAGCGTTATTGACATCAGGGTCAGCGATCATCGGCTCGTCAATCGCGTCAAGATCAACCACCACTTCAGCAAAATACCTGGCGTTGTCGTCAGGCGCCAGCGCCGGTTTCGTGCCGGAAGTGATCTCCTCAATGCGGGTGGTGGCGATCTCGATCAGCCCTTTCAGCATTTGATTGTCGTTATCCATGCCCTTGTCGATCATGACCTGGATACGATTGCGGGCGATCTTCAGGGATTCAATCAGGGTCGCGTCCTCGGAAATACAGATCGAGGCTTTGGCCTTCATTTCCGCCGTCCAGTCGGTGAAGGTGAAGGCCTGATCAGCCAGCAAAGTGCCGATATGCACTTCGATGATCCGCCCCTGGAAGATGTTGTCCCCGAATTGCTGGAGCATCTGCGCCTGGGTGGCGTGAACGACATCACGGAAATCCATATGCTCGCCCATCTTGCCCTTGAAGGTCACCTTGACGGATTCAGGGATAGGCATGGTCGCCTCACCGGTGGCCAAGGCCAGCGCCACGGTGCCGGAATCCGCCCCGAAGGCCACGCCTTTTGACATGCGGGTGTGGGAATCCCCCCCGATGATGATCGACCAGTCGTCGACGGTGATGTCATTCAAGACCTTGTGAATCACATCAGTCATGGAATGGTAGACGTCTTTCGGGTCACGGGCGGTGATCAGCCCGAACTTGTGCATGAATTCCATCAGACGAGGGGTGTTTTCCTGCGCCTTGAAATCCCAGACCGACGCCGTATGGCACCCCGATTGATAAGCGCCATCGACGGTTGGCGAGATGACGGTGGCGGCCATCGCCTCAAGTTCCTGGGAGGTCATCAGCCCCGTCGTGTCCTGGGAGCCAACGATATTCACCTTAACCCGAACATCTGAACCGGCATGCAGCGCCTTGTCCGTTGAGACCCCGACGGCATTGGCGTTAAAGATTTTTTCAACCGCCGTCAGCCCCTGCCCGTCATGGGAGATTTCCTTGGATGGCGCGAAGGCGGATTTCAGCTCAACCCCGAGGGTTTCACAGGCAAAGCTTTGCAGCTTCTTGCCAAAGACAATGGCGTAGGAACCGCCGGCTTTGATGAACTCCACCTTTTGAGGGGAGAACGACGCCGCCACATCGACCAGCTCTTCGTCTTCGTTTTCGCTGTAGAGTTTCTTGTCTTTGGTGTTGATCGTCAGCACGGTGCCGGTTTCGACCGAATATTTCTGGTCCAGCACAGGGTTGCCATCATTGTTGAGGATCGGCTTGCCATCGGCGTCGAGCTTCTTGACCCAGTTTTTAAGGTCAATCCCGATCCCGCCGGTGACGCCGACGGTGGTCAGGAAAATCGGGGAAATGCCATTTGTCCCCGCCACGATCGGCGCAATATTGACGAACGGCACATAAGGGCTGGCGGGCTTGCCTGTCCAGAGCGCGACGTTATTAACCCCTGACATGCGGGATGAGCCGACGCCCATGGTGCCTTTTTCAGCGATCAGCATGACCTGCTTGTCCGGGTGCTGGAGTTTCAGGGCCTGGATTTCAGCCTGGGCGCGTTCGGAGATCATGCATTTGCCATGCAGCTCACGGTCGGAACGCGAATGCGCCTGATTGCCCGGGGACAGAAGATCGGTTGAAATATCACCTTCAGCGGCGACATAGGTGACGACCTTAACCTTTTGCGGGATATCGGGCAGGGTCGTGAAGAACTCCGCCTTGGCGTAGCTTTCCAGGATATCTTTGGCAATCGCATTGCCGTCATGATAGGCGTCCTTGAGGCGCGAGGTATCGGCATCATAGAGGAACACCTGAGTCTTCAGGACATCCGCCGCCGCTTTGGCGTTTTCGGCATCATCCCCGAGCGCGATATCGAGCAGAACCTTGATGGACGGCCCCCCCTTCATATGGGACAGCAGCTCAAACGCAAACGCCGTGGTGATTTCCTCAATCGCGATGGTGCCGGTGATGATATCACCCAGAAAAGCCGCCTTGACGCCCGCGGCACTGGTGGTGCCCGGCAAGGTGTTGTAGATCAGGTGATGAAGGCAATCGGCACGATCAGGGCTGGCCGCATCCTTGATATGTGCGATCACTTCGGTCAGCAGCGCGCCATCATCAATAGGCTTCGGCTGAAGACCCTGGGTTTTGCGGTTTTCGATTTCATCGAGATAGGATGCGTATAAGCTCATGATATTCCTCTTGGATTTGTCCTCACCACCCCCTCAGGATGATCCAGCGAGGATGATCCATCGGGGCTGATCCGTTAAAGCAGGCTTTTGACGCCTCGTCGACCTTTTATAGGGGTCGACCTGTTTTAGGGGTCGACCTTTTTTAAGGGTCGATCTTTTATAAGGGGCCGGCCTGTTTTAAGGGCAGACGTGTTCATTACGTAATCAGCACACTAAGATGCTTTCAACAGGGGAAACCAGCGGCTAGTAGGGGTGCGCCCCTAATCCAGTCTTGGAGGTTTTCTTGTACCCTAAATCCATCGGGATTTCAACCGCGGGGGGATGGTCATCACCAAAACTCGACGATGTTTTCCATGGTTTTGACCGCCAAGAACAGGTAAAACTGTCCCATGACTTCGCCAGATCACATCACCCTTGACGTTCAGCACCTGACGGTTCGCCGCGCAAGCGCCACCATCATCAGCGGGATGGTGTTTACGCTCGCCCAGGGAACGGCATTGCTGGTCACTGGCGCCAATGGCTCCGGCAAGACCAGCCTCTTGAGGGGATTGGCGGGGCTGCTGCCTGTTGATCAGGGGACCATCTTGATCAATGGCCGGCCAGCCGGGGAAGACCCCCTCACCGATAAAGACGACATGATTTACATCGGTCATCGCGACGGCTTGTCGAGCGGCTTGACGGCGGCTGAAAACATCCGTTTCTGGGCCACCTGCCGCGGCATGAACGCCACGCCTGACCAGCTCACCGAGGCTTTTGATGCCCTTGGCATCGTTCATCTCATGGCCAGCGAAACCCGCCATTTATCCGAAGGCCAGCGCAAGCGCGTCGGGCTGGTGCGGCTGGCGCTCGACCATCAACTCAATCGTCACAGGGCGACCCAAAGCCTGTGGCTGATGGATGAACCCCTGACCGCGATTGATAGCGCCGCCGCCGCCCTGCTGGCGCGGCTCATCAACGCCCATACCGCCGCCGGTGGCAGTGTGGTCATGACCACCCATGCGGACATCGCCCTTGATCGCGCCCGCCACCTTAACCTTGACACCGCGGCGAGGGAGAATAGCGTCCATTCGCTTGAGGTGGCGTCATGATCGGCGCTGTTCTGGCGATCATCCGCCGTGACCTGACCTTGAGCTGGCGGGGGCTTTCTGATGTCATCGCGGGTTTGAGCTTTTTCACCATGATCATCGCGCTGGTGCCGCTGGCCCTGGGGCCTGACCCCGCCAGTCTTGCCTTGATCGCGCCAGCCGTCCTGTGGATCGCCGCCTTGCTGGCCACCGTGCCGCAAATGGAACGACTGTTTGCCGTCGACGCGGCGGAAGGGGGGATTGATCACCTGCTGATGACGCCCCACCCCTTGCCCCTGCTGGTGCTGGGCAAAGCCATTGCCGCCTGGATCAGCATTGGCCTGCCGCTGGTGCTGGCCTCGCCCTTGATGGGGATGATGCTGGGCCTGCCGACAACCGCCATCACGACGGTGATGCTGGCGCTGGCGCTGGGGACCCTGGGGCTGCTGCTGCTGGGAATAGCGGCGGCGGCACTGGTGCTGGGGGCCAAACGTGGCGGGGTGCTGATGGCGATCTTGATTCTGCCGCTGGCGATGCCGATCCTGATTTTTGGCACCGCCGCCTCCGCCGCCGCCATGACCGGCGATAACGCCGCCACCGCCCTCACCCTGCTGGCGGCGATCACCCTCATGATGCTGGCGTTAGCGCCGCCAGCGGCGGCCATCAGCCTGCGTCACGCGGCGGAATAGCGTTATTCCGAAAACTGGTAAAGATAAGCGATGACATCGGCGATCTGGTCATCTTTCTTGAGCCCGGCAAACGCCATCTTGGTGCCTTTGATGAAGGCTTTTGGCTTGCGCAGATATTCGGTCATGCTGGCGTCATCCCAGATCAGCCCGCCTTCACCGGCGGCGACCATGGCTTTTGAATATTTCGTGTAGCTTTCAAGACCACCTGCCGTGCGGCCCATGACATTAAGCAAGCTCGGGCCGGTCTTGTTTTTATCCTTGTCGACGTAATGGCACGCCTTGCAGCGTTTGAATACTTTTTCGCCTTTCGCGGCATCGCCAGCCTGGGCGGTAACAGCGGTCATCACCACCATGATAAGGGCGGTGAAAATCAGTTTGATCGGGGCCATGAAACGTCTCCATTGGTGGTGATATCGTTATCCCGCCTCTCCCCCGTCATGGCAAGGGTGATTTTGCCAAAATAGCCCGATCGCATAAGGGCATCTTGCCGCATTACCCTTCACCTGCCCCATGGCTTGGTTTATAAGATGGGTATGTTTGACTATCTCGCCAACCCTGCGCGTTTCCAGCGTCTTGCGCTGATCATCAGCCCCATTGCCTGGATGGTGTTTGCCGTGTCGTTGGCGGCGGGTCTGTATTTCGCGTTTTTCAACTCTCCCGCTGATTACCAGCAAGGGGAGACCGTCCGCATCATGTATATCCATGTGCCGTCCGCCTGGATGGCGTTAATGGCCTATTGCGGCATGGCGGTGATGGCGGTGTTCTATCTGGTCTGGAAGCATCCGCTGGCGGATATCGCCGCCCGCGCCATGGCCCTGCCCGGCGCTGGCTTTGCCCTCATCTGCCTGATCACCGGGTCGCTCTGGGGACGCCCCATGTGGGGGACATGGTGGGTCTGGGACGCTCGCTTGACCTCGATGCTGATCCTGCTGTTTCTCTACATCGGCTATATGGTGCTGGTGGACAGTTTCGACCGTGATGACCGCGGCGGCAAGGCGGGGTCTGTTCTGCTGCTGATCGGCGCCGTCAACATCCCCATCATCAAGTTTTCCGTCGATTGGTGGAACACCCTGCACCAGGGCGCCAGTGTCTTCCGTTCAGGGGGGCCGCTGATCGACAGCACGATGCTGGTGCCGCTTTTCCTGATGGCCCTGGCGGCCCTCGCCTGGTTTATTGGCATCACCATCATGCGGATGCGCACGCAACTGGGCCACCGTCGATTGCTGGCCATGCGAGGGCGCGCCCATGGCTGAGTTCCTGAATATGGGCGGTTACGCCGGGTTCATCTGGCCGGCCTGGGGGATCGGCGTTGGGGTGATGCTTGTCATCACCATCATCAGCGCCCGTCAATCGCGCGCCATGAACGCCCAACTGGCGGCGGAAAGCGACAACTGATGGCGAAACTCACCCCCAAAGCCCAGCGCGGGCTCGGCCTGCTGGCCATGGCGGCGGTGCTGGGGCTGGCGACTGTCCTGACGTTAACCGCCCTTGAAGACAATGTCGTCTATTTCTATGGCCCGGGCGAGCTGGCGGAAAAGCCGCTGGATGGGCGGCGGATACGTGTTGGCGGTCTGGTGGTCGATGGGTCTGTTGAGCGCAACGGGGATTCCGCCCGTTTCAGCGTCACCGATGGTGACGCCACCGTCGCTATTTTTTACACCGGCATCCTGCCCGATCTGTTCCGCGAAGGACAGGGGATTATTGCCGAGGGCCGCTATGACGGCACGTCATTTGAGGCTGATGTTATTCTGGCCAAACATGATGAAAGCTATATGCCGAAAGAAGTCGCGGATGTCCTGAAGGAAAAAGGAGTCTGGCAAGACGACGCGAATTAATTCCGTGCTCTTATCCCCGGCGGCGACGGCCACGGCGACGCGCTGACGTTGGGTCATCCAGCATCGGCTCCCCGACCCCCAAGGTCCGTTCCGGCAAATCCACCGCGGCGGTGAGCATTTCGTAAGGGTCGGTTTTATGAGGGATCGCCATCGCCTTGACAAAATGGTTCTGGAACGTCGGTTCAATCGCGGTTTCGATTTTCTCGATATTGCGGACAATGTCCTCGACACGGCGACGCTGACCACGGTTAAGCAGGCAGATGCGCGCGCCGGTACCGGCGGAATTCCCCGCCGCCTTGACGTTGTCGAACAGGCAATCGGGGATCATCCCCAGCACCATGGCGTATTTCGGCTCAATATGAGTGCCAAAAGCCCCCGCCAGCACAACTTTATCGACGCGCTCGATCTCAAGCTTGTCCATCAACAGCCGGAACCCGGCATAAAGCGCGGCTTTCGCCAACTGGATGGCGCGAACGTCATTCTGGGTGACGGTCACGTTATCCGACACACGATAGCGAAAGGTGCGGCCATCTTCTTCAATGCGGGGGCTGACGGCGGCTTTACTGCCGTCGATCTCGCCATCTTCGGTGATGATCCCCGCCAGGTACATCTCCCCCAGCACTTCGATAATGCCGGAGCCGCAAATGCCGGTGATGCCGGTGCCTTCGATGGCGGCGTCAAACCCGTCTTCATCCGACCATTGCTCCGCCCCGATGACGCGGTAGCGCGGCTCAAGGGTTTCAGGGTTAATGCGGATCCGTTCAATCGCCCCTGGCGCGGCGCGCTGACCGCTTGAGATTTGCGCGCCTTCAAAGGCCGGCCCCGTGGGGGATGATGCCGCCATCAGGCGGGAGGCATTGCCGCAAATAATCTCGGCATTGGTGCCGACATCCACCACCAGGGTCATGTCGCTGGATTGATCAGGGCTTTCCGCCAGCGCCACCGCCGCGGCATCTGCCCCGACGTGACCGGCAATGCACGGCAACACATAGACACGGGCGCCGGGGTGGAGCTTGAGGTCAAGCTCACTTGCGCGGGTGTCAAAACTTTCATCCATGGCGAGGGCAAATGGCGCTCCCCCAAGTTCAATCGGGTCAATCCCGAGGACGAGGTGGTGCATGACAGGGTTGCCGACCAGCACGACTTCGACAATATCATCAACCGGCAGACCGGCTTGTTCCGCCGCCCCTTCCATCAGGGACTGCAGACCCGCGCGCACGGCGTCGGTCATTTCCTCGGCCCCGCCTTCGTTCATGAACCCGTAGGATACCCGTGACATCAGGTCTTCGCCAAAACGGATCTGGGGGTTCATGGCGCCGGATGAGGCGAGGACAGCGCCGGAATTCATGTCACAGAGATGGGCCGACATGGTGGTCGAACCAATGTCGATCGCGGCCCCCAGGACCTGTTCCTTCAGCCCCGGCCAGACACCGATGATCCGCGCGCCTTCACGCAGGGCAACCGTCACTTGCCAATTGCCTTTACGAAGAGCTTTCTGCAGCCCCACCATGACATGCAAATCGGCGGTAATCTCACCTTCAGCGACGCGATCAGGCCATTGATCACGCAGGGCTTCGATAACACGCCGCAGGTCACCTGACGGTTCATGCATATCCGGCTCGCGCACCTCGATAAAGCAGAGCCGTGTCGGGGCGTCCATTTCAATGACGCGGTCATCCGCGGCTTTCCGAATAACCTGGTCATGAACCTGGGATTCCGCGGGCACGTCAATCACAACATCAGATTTCAGCACCGCCTGGCAGGACAAGCGGCGGCCCGGCTTGAGCCCGCGCTTTTCGGCGTAACGATCCTCGACCCTTGATTGCGGGGTGACGCTGTCTGAGGAAGACTGGATGCCGTGTTTGGCGAAATCACCTTCGCCAACCACCACCTGACAACGTCCGCACATGGCGCGGCCACCGCAAACACTGTCGATATCCACCCCAAGGGTCCGCGCCGCCTGAAGGACCGTGGTGCCCGACGGAACTTCGCCTTGCCGCCCTGATGGCGTGAAGACAATATGGATGTGTTCACCCGTTGCTGTGTCTTCGGTCATCGTTGCGTCCGCCATGTCTTTATCGGTCATTGCCTTCGGTCCTTTTGGTCAGGCTATTATTCAGGTCGTTGATGTGATGATGATGATCGTCCTGCGTGATTATTCGGCATTAAAGTCGGTGGTCAGGCTTTGCGGCGACGACGTGTTTCACGGCGCGCACCGGCTTGGCCTTCTGGCACAGGCTCACGGTATTTGGAAATCCAGCGGCGGCATTCCGGGTCAGTGCCCATCATGACATCTGCGCCCATGATCCCTGACATTTCTTCGGTATGCAGGGGGTTCATGATGGCGGAGGTCATGCCGGCGCCAACGGCCATCGCCAGGAAGGCGGCGTTCATGCCATGACGGTTCGGCAAGCCAAAGGAAATATTGGACGCGCCGCAAGTGGTGTTGACCTTCAGCTCTTCACGCAGACGACGGATCAGGTCAAGGGCGGAACGGCCGGCAAGATTGATCGCGCCAACAGGCATGATGAGAGGGTCGACAACAACATCCTCGCGCGGGATGCCGTAATCTTCAGCGCGCTCGACAATTTTCTTGGCGACCTCGTAACGTACGTTCGGGTCTTCGGAAATGCCGGTTTCGTCATTGGAAATCGCCACCACGGAGGCGCCGTATTTCTTGACCAGCGGCAGCACCACTTCAAGGCGTTCTTCTTCACCGGTGACAGAGTTAACGAGCGGCTTGCCCTTGTAAACGGACAGGCCGGATTCCAGCGCTTCAACAATCGAGCTGTCAATCGCCAGCGGCACATCAACGGTGTTCTGGATCAGCTGGATGCATTCCGCCAGAATAGCGGGCTCATCAGCCATCGGGATGCCGGCATTGACGTCCAGCATGGTGGCGCCAGCTTCGACCTGGGCAATGGCATCGGAAACAACACGGCTGTAATCGCCTTCCGCCATTTCAGCCGCCAGCAGTTTACGGCCCGTGGGGTTGATGCGCTCACCGATAATGCAGAACGGCTTCTCGAAACCGATTTCAATCTCTTGTTTATCGGAAGATACTCGGGTGATGGTCATGACAGAAATCCTTTTCTGAAACGGAAATGAGGAGGTTAAGCTTCTTCAGGAACGGCAAAACCGCCCTTGGGCAGGAGTTCAATATTGCCGCTCGCCACCGCCGACGCCCAACGGGACGTGCGGGCAAAACCACCGAACGGGTAATAATGGAAATGGGCAATGCGGGATTCAGGATCCGCCGCCATCGCTTCCGCCAGGCCAGTCAGCAGCAGATGCGGCGACTGAACCGTCAGCAATTTGGTGACATTCTTGGCCTGCTTGGCGATCACCCGCATCGACGGGCCAATGCCGGAGATTTGCGCAAAGCGGAACAAGGTCTTGATGGTGGCGGGGCCAGGGATGCCAATACGGATCGGCAGGGTATTGCCCGCCGCGCGAATGGATTTTTCCCACGCCACGACGGCGTCCGCTTCAAAGCAAAACTGCGTTTCAATGTAAAGATCAAGGCCTTCGGTCTTGGCGAAATTGTTTTTCCACTCAAGGGCATGGGCCAGTTCATCTGTGTTGATGTCAGGGCTGCCTTCGGGGTGGCCGGACACGCCAATCTTGCGGATGCCATGTTTCTGGATCAATCCGGTTTCCAGCACATCCATGCTGGAGGCGAAATCACCGACAGGGTGATCAACCCCGCCGCCGATGACCAGCACTTCCTCAACCCTGGCGCGGTTGACCATATCCGCAAGCAGGCCGTCGAGCTGGTCTTTGGATTGCAGGGAACGTGCCGCGATATGCGGAACCGGGTTCATGCCGTCTTCACGCAACCGCACGGCGACATCGACCGTGTCTTTCGGGTCAGTGCCGGGCAGGAACGTCACGTTAACCGTTGTGCCTTCGGCCAGAACTTCAGCAAAGCTTTCAATCTTGCCTGCCCCTGGGGGGGTCACTTCGATCGACCAATTCTGGCCAGCTTTTGCAATATCATCAATAAGAGTGGTCATTCACTGTCTCCATAAGCGTGAAAAACATTGGCGCGTCATGGCGTGAACCGCTCTTCAGATCACGCCAAACACTCTTCTAATTCCGACAGGGTCTTGGGCTTCTCATTCCGGCAGGGGCTTGGATGGGTTGGCCCGCGGTTAAGCCGAGGCCGAACCTCCATTGGCCACCAGCGCCGCCAGTTTGGCTTTGTCATATTCCGCATCAAGCGCAGCGGCGCGGCTTTCCGCTTCGGCCTTAAGGTCATCGCCGCAAGCTTCAGGGTCAGCTTTACGCCATTCCGCCAAATAATCATCGGTGCTGTCGGCGCCATCGCGCATCGCCGCTTCATCAATCGCGAGGGCAAAGCGACGCGGCATTTCGACCTTCGCCTGCTGGCGATTGCGGCCACGGCCTTCCTCGGCGACAACCTGGGCAGGAATATCACGCCAGTAGATAACAGTCAGACTAGCCACTATTCTGCCGCAGCCCGATCAGCAACCATGGTCTTGGCGGTTTCAACAGCCACCGCCGCGTCACGGCAATAGGCATCAGCGCCAATGGAATCGGCAAAAGCTTCGTTCAGCGGCGCGCCGCCAACCAGCACGATGTAATCATCACGCATGCCTTTTTCGACCAGCGCGTCGATCACGACCTTCATGTAAGGCATGGTGGTGGTGAGCAGGGCCGACATACCGAGGATGTCCGGCTTATGCTCTTCCAGCGCTTCGATGTAGTTTTCAACAGGGTTGTTGATCCCGAGATCAATGACTTCAAACCCGGCGCCTTCCATCATCATGGAAACGAGGTTTTTACCAATGTCGTGGATGTCGCCCTTAACTGTGCCGATCACCATCTTGCCCTGCTGCGGGGCGCCGGTTTCGGCAAGCAGTGGGCGCAGGATGGTCATCCCGGCTTTCATGGCGTTAGCGGCCATCAGCACTTCCGGCACGAACAGGATACCGTCACGGAAATCGATCCCGACAATCGTCATGCCTTCAACAAGGGCGTCGGTCAGAACACGATACGGGGCCCAGCCACGGCTAAGGAAAATATTAACGGCTTCCACAACCTCTTCCTGAAGACCATCATAAAGGTCATCGTGGATCTGCTGGACAAGCTCATCATCATCAAGGTCAGCGAGAATGATATCGTCTTCATCAGCCATGGTGTACTCCTGTGTCTGTAAACCCGAAGAAACTCAAGTTATTTTCAGATAATTTGCGCCGCTTGGCCTTTACAAGATGCAATTGCCGCGACAAAAAATATCCCGTCTGCGGCAGTTTTGATGATTTAGGATAAAATCAGCTGTTTTCTAGCCTTCATCAGGGGTTGCGTAACGCGAAAGATAGATCGCAATGGCAACGCCGAAAACAAGGGAAAGCCCTGTCAAACCAAAGACTTTGAAGGTGACGCAATCGTCGGTGGACAGGTTGCGCCAGGCCATTTCATTGGCCACCGCCAAACTGGCGAACATCAGCACCCACAGCCGCGTCAGCCCCCGCCAGCCGGAATCAGGCAGTTGCATTTTCAGCGAATCGCCCATGATGGATTTCAGGGGGTTTTTGCCGATCCGCTGACCGCCCCATAAAATCACCGCGATGGTCAGGCTGACCACCGTTGGCTTGAGCTTGATGAAAGTGTCGTCATTGAAAATCAGGGTCAGGGCGCCGAAAAACACCACCGCTGCGCACCCAAAGGCGAGGATTTTCGGCACATACCGGTCACGCCACCAGGAGATGCTGAGCGACACCACCGTCGC
This sequence comes from Alphaproteobacteria bacterium, assembly GCA_021296375.1. Classification (GTDB taxonomy): domain Bacteria; phylum Pseudomonadota; class Alphaproteobacteria; order Puniceispirillales; family UBA1172; genus JAGWAQ01. The sequence goes on along the minus strand of JAGWAQ010000002.1, from coordinate 36,571 downwards.
CACCACCAGCACCGCCGTGCCATGGTAAATCCCGTATTTGGAATTGACGAGAAAAAACAACACCAGCGGCCCGTATTCAAGCAACGCCTTCATCCCGCCAGAGGTTTTCGGGGTGGAGGATGGGGAATTTTGGTCAGATGTGGTCATGGTTACGCCGCGTTTTCGGTTGAAGTTAAACTGTCCTGAAGTCGGGATGTCGCGGCGCGAATAACCTCGCCATCCGCGTCCTCACCGCGCGCCTCTTCGGACAAGGCGCGGCGCCAGGCTTTGGCCCCTGGCAGGCCATTCATCAGCCCCAGCATATGGCGGGTGATGGCGATCAGCCGCACGCCTTCCGCATGGCGGGCATCGGCGTAATCCGCCATCGCCATGGCGACGGCAAAGCGATCGGCAACATCATGGCCATAAATCGCCGCTGACATTTGCGCCAGCAGATAAGGCGTCTGGTAAGCGGCACGGCCGATCATCACGCCGCTGAATTTCTGCTCAAGCGCTACTGCTTGTTCGCGCTCGTTGATCCCGCCATTGATGGAAATATCAAGCCCCCTGAACTTGTCGCGCAGGCGCATCACGCGGTCATAATCGAGCGGCGGAATGGTGCGGTTTTCCTTCGGGCTGAGGCCGTTGAGCCAGGCTTTGCGGGCATGGATGATGAACTGCCGCACCCCTGATCGGGCCACGGTTTCCACAAAAGTGTCGAGGCCGGTTTCGGGGTCCATGTCATCAATCCCGATGCGGCATTTGACGGTCACGGGGGTGTCGCCGGCGGCGGTGATCATCGCCGTCATGCAATCGCGCACCAGTTCCGGTTCCGCCATCAGGCACGCGCCGAACCGCCCTGATTGCACGCGGTCCGACGGGCAGCCAACATTGAGGTTATATTCAGAATATCGATAGGGCGCGGCGAGGGTAATGGCCTGCGCCAGTTTTTGCGGGTCACTGCCGCCAAGCTGAAGCGCAACCGGGTCCCCCTGATCGGTATGATGCCCCATCAGCAGCCGGTCACGATCACCATGAATAATGGCATCGGCGGTCACCATTTCCGAAAACAGCATGGCCTCTGGCGCCAGCAGCCGGTGGAAGACACGGCAATGGCGATCGGTCCAGTCCATCATCGGCGCCACCGAGAGGCGATGCGCCTTTAGATGCGCCGATTGATGCGCCGATTGATGCGCCGTCATGTGCGGGGTTGCGGTCATGGGTTGCCCTGTCCTGTCATCTGCCGAACATACCCCCATCCCTTGATCAGCGCAAGAAAACTGGCCCAAAAGATCAGGAGGGACCGGCGGCGTTAATTGCCGTTCAGCTGGTCATCCACCATCTGGCGGCGGCGGGCCTCTTCCTCGCGGATGCGGCGATCGACATCGTCGGCGGTCAAGCCTTCTTCCGTCAGCTTTTCCACTTCCGCCTGAAGATTATCAAGGTCGATATTGCCGAGGGTTGCCGTCAGCTCTTCCGTCAGGATTTCCGCCACCCCGGCGCCATCGGTGATGATCGCCTCAAGCTGGCCTTCAAGGTCAAAACCGCCGCCAGAGGCGACGCCTTTCAACAGCCCGCCTTCGGCAATTGACGCGCGCAGTCGTTCCGTGCGGTCGTAGATCAATTCCCGGTACACGGGGAAAATCACCCGCGCGACCGGTTTTGTCATCTTCCACCAGAGCGATTTCGCCGTCGTGTCGGCGGTGGCGGCTGGCAAGGCCATGAAAACCAGCATCAGGCTCAGCATTGCCATGAACTGATTGCCGAAAGTGCCGACCAACGCGCCCCCCAGCTTTTCCCGCATTTCCGGTTCATGATTGGCGAACAGCCGCATAATAAACCGTGAGGCAAGAAAGAACAGGCCAAACAGGCCAATCGCCCCCATCAAGCCGGTGAATGTCCCCAGCACCCCAAGCCCTGAAGTGTTGGTATCGATGGTCAGGTTAATGATCTTGGAGGTGTAATCACTGATCTGATCTGAAAAATGCAGGTAAATGAGATAAGGCAGATAAAACGACGCCAGGGTAATGCCCGCCTTGATGGCGCCGCGATAATAGCCCACCAACCCGCCAATAATGAGGAAAACATACATCCCCACATCAAGGACCATATAGGGTTCGATAAAACTCTTCATGAAGGGGCAGACCTAACGGGGGTAAACAGATACTAGAGCTAAAGATCGCGCAGGGGATTATCACCAATTGCGCTGTCAATGGCAACAATCCAGCAATCAGGATCAAAGCTGATTTCCCGCGCAAGCCTGGCGTCGGCCTCCTCAATACTGAGCGGCGGGTCCCCTGCCAGCACTGTCCAGCGGTAGCGCCCGTCGATATCCAGCGTCCGGCTTTCAATGATCGCGGTGCCATCGGGCAGGTCTAGCCGCACCAGGACCGCGCCATTATCAGCATCGCCGCGCCGCACCAGCACCATCGCCACCATGTTGCGATTGGCCATGGCCAGAGCAGATTGCACCAGCATGGTGGTGGTCAGGGATGATGACATTGTAATGAGGTGTCCTAGAAATCCGTGCAGCGCCCGCCCTTTTCCCAATCGCCATAGCGTGTGGGTTCAGGGCCTTTCGGGCCGCCGTGTTCTACCGGTGTTCCTTTGATCGGCGCACCTTCGGCAGATGATGGTTTCGGTTTCGCCTGATCGGGGTTTTCCGCTGGCGTCACGTCATCAGATGTAGGTGTCGTGGTTTCCATAAGCCTAATATGGGACCGCGAGCGAAAAAGCGCAATGCTTTCCCGCAACACAACGCCGTCTTAACAGGGTGGGCCTTGATAGACTGGACCTTAACAGGGTGGACATATTGCCGCGAAACAACGTATACCGCGTGGCATGAACTCTTCATCCAAGCCATCGTCAACACGTCCTTCATCTGGCGGCAAAGGACGTTCGCGCGTCAATTACGCCGACAAACGCCGCAAGTCGAAACCGGCTTCCGCCGCCCGCCGCGCCATCGTGATGATGATGGAAGAGGTGATCGGGCGTGGTCATCCGTTGCAGGATGCGCTCAATGCTTCGAAGGAATGGGGACAGCTTGACCAGAGAGACCGCCGCTTTGCCCGCCGGTTGATCACCATCCTTTTGCGGCACCGTGGCGACGCCCGCCATGTGCTGAAGCGATATCTGTCCAAGCCACTCAGCCGCCGTGACAAAAAAGCCGAGGCTATTCTGCTGCTGGCGGTGGTGGAATTGATCTGGGCTGACGGCGATCGCCATGCCGCCGTCGACCAGGCGGTGCGGCTGATGCGCGGCGAAGGGTTTAGCCATTTGACGGGGCTGGCCAATGCCGTGTTGCGACGCGTCGCCGCTGATATTGACGCCATTCTGGCCGAACCGCCGACGCCGTTGCGCAATGCCCCGGGCTGGCTGGTGAGCGCCCTGGAGGCCGATTGGGGGCCGGACGCCGAGGCCGTTATGGCCAGCCTGCTGATGCCGCCGCCGCTCGATTTGCGGGTCAAAACTGACCCGGCGGGATGGGCCAAACGCCTTCAAGGTGTCGCCCTGCCCCATGGCTCGGTGCGCCTGACCGACGGCATGGTGACGGCCCTTGATGGTTATGACGATGGCGACTGGTGGGTGCAGGATGCCGCCGCCAGCCTGCCCGCCATGCTTCTTGAGGGCGCCTTCACCGACGGGCTGAAGGGCAAGACGGTGGTTGATCTCTGCGAGCTTTGCGCGGCGGGGGCAACTGTTCTGGCGGTGGATACCTCCGCTGACCGCCTCAAGATTCTGACCGAAAACATGACGCGGCTGAAACTTTCACCTGAAGTTATTACCGCCGATGGCATGGCCTGGTCGCCTGACCAGAAGGTTGATGCGGTTCTGCTCGACGCCCCTTGTTCCGCGACCGGGACAATCCGCCGTCGGCCCGATATCCTGAGCCACAATTCCCCCCCTGACCTTGGGCATTTGAACAGCCTCCAGCGCGGCTTGCTTGAGGCCGCCCTCAGCTGGCTCAAGCCCGGGGGCGTGCTGGTCTATGCCACCTGCTCGATCCTGAAAGCTGAAGGCGAAGCCATGGTGGCGAGCCTGCCTGATGGCGCTCAAGACCTGCCCGTTACCGATGCCGAATTGCACGGCTTTGCCGCCACCGCCTCGGGACGCGGGGTTCGGGTGATGCCGGATGCGCTTCAAGTTGAAGCTGATGATCTGGACACAACGCGGATTATCCCGCAAGGTAATGATGGCTTCTTTATGGCCCGCTTTGTCAAATCCTGATCTGGAGCCTCGTGGTGGTTGAGACCTGGAGTTTATCGATAATGCAGCGCATGCTCCGGCGTTCGGTTCTGTCGCCGGTGCGAAAAGGCCTGATCACCACCACTATCCCTGAACACTGGCAACCCCCGGACCCCTGGAAAGGCAACGCCGGCAAAGGCCAGAAACTGGCGTCGGGCAGTCACCCTGTTGAACTCCACGCCAAGGGCTGGCACCGCTTTACCTGGCTTCGGGACATGCGCGAATACGGCGGCAATCAATCGCGCACCCTGGCCAGACGTTTCGTGCTGGAATGGATTGACCAGAACCAGCGCTGGTCTGCCGAAACATGGCACCCGCAACTGCTGGCAGAGCGGCTGCGCACCCTTGTCTTGACCTGGGGGTGGTTCGGGGCATCGGCGACGACCTCGCAACAGCAAATGATCGTCAACGCCATTCAGGCGCAAGCCATTATCCTGAAAAAAGACTGGCGGGGGCTGGCCAATGGCAATGCCCGCATCGAAGCCTTGACCGCCCTTATCCTGGTGCAGGCTTTTCTGGAAGAAAATTCCGACCCCACCAGCCTTGCCGATGCCCTGATCACTGAAAATTTTTCGCTCATCCTGTCCGATGGCTGTCACGCCAGCCGCCAGCCTGATCTCCATGTCACCTTGCTGTCAAATTTGATCGAAGCTCGCATTGGGCTCAATGCCATCAACGCCCGAAGTTCAGCCCCCCCAAAAGCGGCGGCAGGCAAAACATCTCCCGAAAACACCCCCGCCGAAAACACTCTCGCCGGAAAACCAAATGCTGAAAAAACCGGTTATCGGCCGAACACCAGCTTCCCGCAACTGGCGGAACTGCTGGCAGGGCTTGAAGACAACATCACCCGCATGGGGGCGGTGGGGCGAATGTGGCGGCATGCGTCCGGCACCATGATGGGGATTCTGGGCAGTCATGAGATTAACCCTGATCAGCTCGATGATGTGCTGGACCGCGCCGGTCCGAAAGGCCGCGTCAGCAACCACGCCAGCGACAGCGGCTTCATCCGCATGACCAGTGGCCGTTCCGTGATGCTGATGAACACCGGGCCAGCGCCATGGGCGTTGCCGAACATCATGGCGGCAGGGGGGCGCCCTGATGCCGGCGCCTTGTCGCTTGAATTTTCCAACGGCAGCAACAGCATTATCGTCAATGCCGGGCAGCAAAAGGCCCTGTTTGATGATTTGCCTGATCTTGCCACGGCGCTTGCTGGCACCGCGGCATTTTCCACCCTGTCGGTCGACCGCACCAATTCATCGGACCTGCTGGCAACATCCGCCGCCGGACGCCACGCCACCATTGATCATGCGGAAACCGGCCCCGCCACCGGCGGCTGGCTGGCGGAAGCCAAACATGACGGCTATGAAAAAACCCACGGGCTGATCCATCAACGTCGGGTCTACCTGTGCACCGGCGGCAATGATTTGCGCGGCGAAGACATCATCCTCTATACGGGGGCGCCGGGGCATATCCCCAACGAGGCGACGATCCGCTTTCATCTCCACCCCCGAATCAACGCCACCATGGCGATGGGCGGCCATGTGCTGTTGCGCCTGCCCGGCACCGCCGCGCCCTGGATTTTCAAAGCCCAGGGCGGGGAAATGCAGGTCGAGGACAGTGTCATCATGGGGCGAAATGGCATGGAAAAATGTGCGCAAATCACCATCATCATGCCGTTGGGGTCGATCCGCAGCGACTATTCAAAAAGCGTCAAATGGGCCTTGCGACGGCAGGCCAAGCCGCGCGCCACCGCCGCGTCATCCCCGTCGTGAGCGGTTGCACTTGACCTGACACCGGCTGGTCAGGCAAAACACCACTCATGATTGGCACTTTGCCGCCAGCCCACCCCCAACTGGACCGCCAACTGGACCGCCAACTGGATTTTGACCATGACCACTGTTGCCATCAAACGTGCCCTGCTCTCGGTTTCGGATAAAACCGGCATTGAGGACATGGCCCGCACCCTAATTCGCCACGGGGTTGAGGTGATCTCAACCGGCGGCACCGCCGCCCTGCTGAAGAACGCCGGGCTGGATGTCATCGCGGTGGCTGATGTCACCGGCGCCGCTGAAATGATGGATGGGCGCGTTAAAACCCTCAACCCGAAGATCCATGGCGGGATTCTGGCGCGCCGCGATGACCCCGGCCATACCGCCGACATGGAACGCGAAGGCATCACCGGCATTGATCTGGTGGTGGTCAATCTTTACCCCTTTGGCCAGACCTTGACCAACCCCGACGCCAGTCGTGAAGACCTGGTGGAAAATATTGATATTGGCGGCCCTGCCATGATCCGCGCCGCCGCCAAAAACCATGACTTTGTCACCGTCATCACCGATGCCGCCGATTACGCCCTTGCGCTTGAGGAAATCGCCGCTGAAGGCGGCACCAGCCTTGCCACCCGCCGCTTGATGGCGGCCAAGGCTTTTGCCCATACCGCCCATTATGACAGCACCATCGCCGGCTGGATGCGCGGCGAGGGCGCCGACCGACTGCCGAAAGAATTGTCGTTTGGGGGGCAACGTGTCGCCATGATGCGCTATGGCGAAAACCCCCATCAGGACGCCGCGCTTTATCAAATCGCCAGCCGCACCCCTCGCCCCGGCGTGCTGTCCTCAGAGCAGGTTCAGGGCAAGCCGCTGAGCTTCAACAACATCAATGACACCGACGCCGCTTTTGAGCTGGTGGCGGAGTTCGGGGAACCGACCGTCGCCATCATCAAACATGCCAACCCCTGCGGGGTCGCCAGTCATGATGACCTGACAAAAGCCTGGGATGCCGCGCTGGCATCTGACCCTGTTTCGGCATTTGGCGGTATTATCGCCCTTAACCGTCCTCTCACGGGGGGGCTGGCGGAGCGGATCACCTCGATCTTCACGGAAGTGGTGATCGCGCCGGATGCCGATGACGACGCCAAAGCCTTGATGGCGGCAAAGCCCAACCTGCGCCTTTTGTTAACCCATGGCATGCCTGACCCGGCGGAAGACGGGCTTGTCCTGCGTTCTGTTGCCGGCGGGTTTTTGGCGCAGCAACGTGATCGCGGGCAAACGGCCTTGACCGATTACCGCTGTGTCACGGATCGCGCCCCGTCGCCTGAAGAAATGCGCGACATGATCTTTGCCATGACCGTCGCCAAGCACGTTAAATCCAACGCCATTGTTTATGCCAAGGATGGCGCCACGGTGGGGATCGGCGCGGGCCAGATGTCGCGGCTTGATTCAAGCCGCATCGCCGCCCGCAAGGCTGATGATCTGGCGGAGAACAACGGGCTTGCGCAATCACCGGTTATCGGTTCGGTGGTGGCGTCCGACGCGTTCTTTCCTTTTGCCGACGGGCTGCTGGCCGCCGCCAACGCGGGCGCCACAGCGGTCATCCAGCCCGGGGGATCGGTCAAGGATGATGAGGTGATCAAGGCCGCCAATGACGCCGGCCTCGCCATGATCTTCACCGGCATGCGGCATTTCCGCCATTAATCCTTTTTGCCATTAAGCGAGTGAATCAGAGAAAACCTCTTGCGATATGCCGTTAATCCCGGGGGTCGATCAGCCCCGCGGCACGGGCGACCTTGACCATCACCGTCGGCAAGGCTTTCGCCGCAAGCTCGCCGCGATCAACCCAGTGAAGGCCATCAGGCAAGGGCGGCTTTTTCGCCTCTATCCGCAACCGCTGGATCGTCAGAATCACCCGAAAATGGCTGAAAATATGCTCAACCCTGGTGTTGAGGGTCTCGCCATGGCCAAATTGATCAAGCATTATTCCGCCGCCGCAATCGCTTGTCATGGGGTAATCCGCGACCTTGGGGGAGCCGTCGGCCCAGCCGCTCCCCGGAAAGACATAAAGCCCCCCCAGCATGCCGTCATCACGCCGCCGCTCAAGGGCGATATGCCCGCCCTGATCCTCAATCACCAGTGCCACGCCATGGCGATCCGGCCGCGGGGTTTTGGCTTTCTTGACGGGGAAGTTTTCCGGCGCCTTGCCGGAGGCGGCGCAAGTGCCCATCAGGGGGCAGATCATGCAGGACGGCTGGCTCAGGCCATTTTTGGTCTTGCGCGGCGGGGTGCATAGACCTGACCCCAGGTCCATCATGGCCTGCGCGAAATCACCGGCACGCGACCCTTGCTCACCCCGAGGGGTCAAGGCGTCCATGATGCGGTAAAGTTCAGGGCGAGCGGTTGGCAAAGGTGTAGTGACCGCATCCCAGCGCGCCGTCACGCGCTCGATATTGCCATCCACCACGACCGCACGCTGACCAAAAGCAATGGCGGCAATGGCGGCGGCGGTATAGGGCCCCACCCCGGGCAATTGCCGCAAGCCGTCTTCATCCGCCGGAAACGCCCCGCCGTGATCATTGGCGACACGTTTGGCGGCGGCATGCAGATTGCGGGCGCGGGCGTAATACCCAAGTCCCGCCCAGGCCGACATCACCTCATCACGATCCGCCGCCGCCAGGTCAGCCACCTCAGGCCAGCGTTCGGTGAAGCGCGCGAAATAGGATTTGACCGTCGCCACCGTCGTCTGCTGAAGCATGATTTCCGACAACCAGACATGATAGGGGTTGGGCCGCTGGCCGTGACGGGCGCGCCACGGCAGGTCCCGCCGATGGACGTCATACCAGTCCAGCAATGCTGTTGTCGCCGCCTGATGACGAGGGGTGATCGATGATGAAACGGTACTTGAAGAAGTCATAAAGAGGTTTCTTTCAACGCAGGATCAGGCCATGATAACGAAGCTTGCGGATTTGCGCCACAGCATGGGGCATGACCCCGAAGAAGAGCAACCATTTCATTTGACGAGAGTGACCTCATGTCGCCGGAAAAATCGACATCATCACCGTCACGCCGACACCAGCCGGGGGGCCACCGAAAAGGGCGCAGCCAACGGCTTAATGCCGTCACCTCAAAGCTGATCGGCCCGGCCCTCAGGGCACGCGGCATCACCATCAACCGCATCATCACCGAATGGCGCCTGATCGCCGGTGACGCCGCCGACTGGTGCGAACCGGCCTCGATCCGCTTTGCCCCGAATAAAACCGATGACGGCACCTTGACCATTAACGTCAGTTCCGGCCGCGGGCCAGAGATGCAAATGATGACCGGTGAGCTGATGCGGCGGGTGAATCAGGTCTTTGGTTACGCGGCGGTCAACCGAATCACCATCAGCCAAACAACTTTAACGCCATCCGCCCCGCCTTCCGGGGCCGAAGCTCGCCGCATCATCACCCCGGAGGCGGCGGAAAAATTCAACCAAAGCCGCCAGCAGATCGACCCCGAAGTGTCGGAAGACCTGCGCAAAGCCCTTGATAACCTTGGAAAGTCTCTGTCAGGTGAGGAAAATTGACGCCGCCACCATGAGAAAGCCATACCCTTGCCATGATTTCAGCCTGATTTGAAAAGCATAAAGCTGTTGGCACGCCCCCTCTCAACCCCTTATGATGTGAGTCATGATGAAAAAAACCACTGTATATAGTATGTCCCCTACCTCCTCTTCCACGGCCCCCACTACTGGGTCCGGCCAGAACGCCGCCCCTTTGCTTGACCGCCGCCAGGTGATGACTGGTGCCGGGGCATTGGGCCTCGGCCTTGCTCTTAATGGCGGCTTGGGCCTGACACCGGCATTGGCCGCGCCATCGCTTGAAGACAAGCTGGCCCCGCGCGTTATTGGTGATCCCAACGCCCCTATTCTGTTGGCGGAGTATTTCTCCCTGTCCTGCTCGCATTGCGCCGATTTCCATTTTGGCGCTTACAAGAAGATCAAATCCGACTGGATCGACACCGGCCGGGTGCGGTTTGAAATGCGCGATTTTCCGCTCCGTGGCCCGGCGATTTTCGCCCATGCCCTGGCGCGGTCTGTTCCTGCCAATGCCTATGAAGGGATGATCGACATCCTGTTCAAGCAGCAGAAGCAATGGGTGACGGCTGATGACCCTGTTTCCGCCCTGGCGCGGATTGCCCGCATCGCGGGGATCGGCAATGACGCTTTTGTCGGTATCATCGAGGACCGGCCATTGCTGGAAGGCATTATCGCCATTGCGCAGGATGGCTACAGCCGCTGGGACATCAATTCCACCCCAAGCTTTGTCGTCAATGAGGATCAGGTGATCCGCGGCAATAAAGGTTATGATGAATTTCTTTCTGTCCTGAATGCATATTCAACCTGACCTTCAAGTGGTTTTATTAAGCGCAATTTAACATGGGCACGCTGACGTGATTTTCACCAATCTGAAAATGACTGGCTTCAAGTCTTTTGCTGAACCTGAACACATCAGCATCGACGATGGCATGACGGGGATTGTCGGGCCCAACGGGTGCGGCAAGTCCAATATTGTCGAAAGCCTGCGCTGGTTGATGGGGGAAAGCTCCGCCAAATCCATGCGCGGCGGCGAACTTGAAGACATTATCTTCGCCGGTTCCGCCAGCCGCCCGTCGCGCAATTTTGCTGAAGTCACCCTGACGCTTGATAATTCCGCGCGCACCGCGCCTTCTGCCCTCAATGATGGTGATGATATTGAAATCACCCGCCGCATTGAACGCGGCAAAGGCTCGAGCTTCAAGATCAACGGCAAGGCGTCGCGCGCCCGTGACGTGCAATTGCTGTTTGCTGATATGGCCACCGGCTCTCGGTCAAGCGGCATTGTCTCCCAGGGCAAGGTTGGCGCCATCATCAACGCCAAGCCTGTCGAACGCCGCAATCTGCTTGAAGAAGCCGCCAATATTCGCGGGCTGCACCAGCGCCGCCATGAAGCGGAATTGCGGCTCAACACCGCGGAAACCAATCTTGAGCGGCTTGAGGATATTCTCATCCAGCTTGATGAACAAAAAGCCAGCCTGACGAAACAGGCGCGGCAAGCGGCGCGCTACCGCTCGATCGCTGATCGCATCCGCAAGGCTGACGCGCATCTGATGCTGGCGCGATTCACGTTAACCGTCGGACGGCTCGAAGACGCCCAGGCGCAACTTCGGGACGCCGAACGACTGACCGCCGCCGCCACTGAAGAAGCGTCATCGAAATCCCGCCATCGCAACACGGTCGCGGAAACCCTGCCGCCTTTGCGTCAGGACGAAGCGGTGCGGGCAGCGGAATTCCAGCGGCTTTCCCTTGAACGCGACGCCCTTGACCAGGAGGAAGAACGGGTCAAGAAAGCGGTTCAAGATGTCGCCGCACGTCGCCAGCAGATCACCACCGATTTTGCCCGTGAAAAGCAGCTCCTGACCGACGCTGACCGCGCCATCGAAGCGCTGACGGAAGAGCAAGCCGCCATCACCGCCGCCAATAATGACGATGAACCGAAACGGGCGGCCGCCGCTGAAGAGCTGGAGCAGGCGCGCGCCGCCGCCACCGATGCCGAACAAGCGCTGGCCGATGCCGCCGCCAAAAGCCGCGCCGCGGAACGTGAAACCGAAGCCCTGACACGCCGCATCGGTGAACATGAACAGCGCCTGGCGCAAGCCAACACGGCCCTTGATCAGCTCAACCTTGATCAACTCAAGGCGACGGCGGAGCGCCATGCCGCCGAACGCCTGAAGGCCGAAGAGCATGCCGCCGCCATCAAAACCAAACGCGCCGCCAGCGATGGCCAACTGACCACCGCCCAGGATGCCGCCCGCACCGCCAACGCAAAAGTCAGCGAAGCGCGTGAAGAATTTGCCCGCATCCGCGCGGAATCAGATGCGCTGTCCGCGCTCCTGACCCCGCAGGACACCAACAGCGGCACCCCGGTATCCAGCGCGATTAAAGTGTCCGGCGGGCTTGAGGTTGCGCTGGCCGCGGTATTGGGGGACAGCCTGTCGGCCCCGGTGGGCCGCCATGACAACGCCTATTGGCTGGACAGCACTGGCCCCGCCCTGACGCCGCCGCAAGGCATGACGCCATTGGCCGATCACCTTGACTTGCCGGGCGCCCTGACGGCGGCGATTTCCGGCATTGGTGTGGCCGACAGTGCTGATGCCGCCGCTTCCGCGCAATCCCGCCTTGAGCCTGGCCAGGCCATCACCACGGCCGACGGCGGGCTTTGGCGTTGGGACGGGTTCGTGCAACCCGTCGGGGCTGAGACGAGCGCCGCGCAACGCCTGAAGCAAGAGGCCCGCCTGCGCGAGCTGACGGCCGAACGTGACGGCAAGCAAACCACCCTTGCCGAAGCGGAAGAAAAAGCCGCGGCGACGGCCAAAACCCTTGCTGAGCTTGAAGCGGAAAGCCGCACCCTTGGTGATGATGAGCGCGCCGCTGACCAGCAGTTGAACGCCGCCACCCGCGCTGATGAAACCGCCAAGGCGGCCCATCAATCGGCGCAGCGTCGCCATGATGAATTAACAGAAACCCGCGCCGAGCTGACCGCAGCCCTGGCGGAAGCCAAAGCTGAAGCCGACAGCCTGTCAAACCCCGAAGCCCTGACCCTTGATGTCGACACCTTGACCGCCAAGGCCGAAGAATGCCGCCAGCGGCTGGCTGAAGCGATGGGGAGTGAGCGCGTCATCCGCTCTGCCCGTGAGGGCCGCGAGAAGCGGATGCGGGATATCGAGCGCGAAATGTCGATCTGGACAGATCGCCAGAAAGGCGCCCATGCGCGGCTTGATGAGCTGACCGCCCGTCAATCCCAGGCCGAGCAGGATGCCCGTCAACTGGCGAGCCAGCCTGATGACATCACCGCCCGCCGCCACAAGCTCGGGGATGCGATCGACACCGCCGAAGCCAATCGTCAGCAGGCGGCAGATAGGCTGGCGGAAGCGGAAACCACCCTGGCGCTGGCGGAAAACGCCCAGCGTGACGCTGATCAAGCCCTCGCCCAGCAACGCGAGACCTATATTCGCGCTGAATCCCAGCGTGACCTCGCCATGCAGGACCGTGACAGCATCGTCAATCGTATTCGCGAACGGCTGAATGTCATCCCCGACGGGCTGCGCGCCCTGGCAGAACTGAACCCCGAGGACACGATCGATACCGACGAGGCCACCATCACCGCCCTTGAAAGCCGCCATGAACGCCTGTTGCGGGAGCGCGAGAACATCGGCCCTGTCAACCTGCGGGCAGAAGCTGAAATGGAAGAGGTCGACAGCCGCATCGCCAGCATCCATACCGAACGTGATGACCTCAACGGCGCGATTGCGAAATTGCGCTCCGCCATCAATCAGCTCAACCGTGAAGGCCGCGAACGCCTGCTCAAGAGCTTTGCTGATGTAAACCGCTATTTTGAAACCTTGTTCAAGACCTTGTTCAATGGCGGGTCGGCGGAACTGACCTTGACGGAAGCCGATGACCCTCTTGAAGCGGGGCTGGAAATCCTTGCCAGCCCGCCGGGCAAGAAACTGCAATCCCTGTCATTGTTGTCGGGGGGTGAGCAAGCCCTGACGGCGCTGGCGCTGATTTTTGCCGTATTCCTCACCAACCCGTCGCCGATCTGTATTCTCGATGATGTCGACGCCCCTCTTGATGACACCAATGTCGCGCGATTCTGCGATATGCTGGGCCAAATTGCCGATGAAACCGGCACCCGATTCATCGTCGTGACCCACCACCGCCTGACCATGGCCAAAATGGACCGTTTGTATGGCGTGACCATGGAACAAAAAGGGGTCAGCCGCATCGTCTCCGTTGACCTGCAAACCGCTGAAAAATATAGAGAAACCGCATAGCCCCCGGGATGTGGGACACTATGCCCCACCCCACCCCGCCGATGTCGGCAGACCAACACGTCATCAAGGCTTGACACAAGATGCCGCAATCCCTAATTTGACGGCGAATTTGGCATTGTTTTGAGGTTGTCTCAAACACCGCCTTTCGGCTTGAACTTATGACGCTCATGAAGGGGTGACATCACTATTTCCTGCACAACCAGCAGAATGGCGACGCTGACTGCCCTTCATTGGACGAGGCCCCTACGATGACAAGGCCCCTACGATGACAGACGATGAGTCTCTAACGGCCCTTCAGCAACGCATCAAAACTGCTGATGACGCACGGAAAAACGCGGGAAAAAAGGCGGATAATCGCGCCAAACTCCCCGCTGAAGCGATGGCACTTGTCGGGCGTATCGCCACGGAAATGGTGGCGGGGGTAGCTGTTGGCGGGTTTATCGGATGGCTTCTGGACAGCTGGCTGGGCACATCACCCTTGTTGATGATTGTGTTCTTCTTCCTGGGTGCAGGGGCCGGCATGATGAACATCTGGCGCATGGCCACCGGTCATGGGCTGAAAATTGGGTATTTTGATCATCAGAAGGACACCCCGGCTGATGACGATGAACAAGACAGGACGCGCGACTAATGCATTCTCCGGTTGAGCAATTTACCATCAAGTCCCTGCTGGCACTTGAGCTTTTTGGTTTCGATATTTCGTTTTCCAACTCCGCGCTGTTCATGATGCTGTCTGTTCTGGTCAGCGTCACTTACCTGACCATGGCCATGCGCCGCCGCGAAATTGTTCCGGGTCGGCTGCAGGCTTCCGCGGAAATGTTCTATGAGTTCATCTCCGAAATGGTGAAGAGCAACGTCGGTTCCGAAGGCCGCCCGTTCTTCCCGTTCATTTTCACGCTGTTCATCTTCCTTTTGTTCGGCAACATGCTCGGCCTGATCCCTTATTCCTACACTTTCACCAGCCAGATCGTGGTGACCTTTGTGTTGGCGGCCTTTATCTTTGTTGGCGTGACCCTGGTGGCGCTGATCAAGCATGGCATGCATTTCTTCTCCTTCTTTGTGCCGCCAGGCGCACCTAAAGTTCTGGTGCCGTTCCTGATCATCATTGAAGTGATTTCCTATTTCGTTCGCCCTGTCAGCCTGTCGGTTCGACTGTTTGCCAATATGCTGGCCGGTCACACCATGCTGAAGGTCTTCGCCGGTCTTGCGGTTATGCTGACCAGCGCGGGCGGTGTTTTTGCTGCAGGTTCTGTCCTGCCATTTCTTGCACTGATTGGCCTGACGGGCCTTGAGGTGCTTGTCGCTGGTCTACAAGCTTATGTCTTTACAATTCTGACCTGTATGTATTTAAACGACGCGTTGCACCTCCACTAGGACGGTGGCGCAAATTATACCGTCATCTGACGGGTAATGATCCAACATGAAATCTAGAAAGGATATGGATTATGGAAGCTGATGCTGCAAAACTGATTGGTGCTGGTATTGCTGTTCTCCCACTGCTTGGGGTTGGTATTGGTATTGGTAACATCTTCTCCTCGCTGGTGAACTCAATCGCCCGCAACCCATCCGCCCGTGGCGACGTCTTCGGCATCGGTATTCTGGGCTTTGCCCTGACCGAAGCGATTGCGCTGTTCGCGCTGGTTGTTGCCCTGCTTCTCCTGTTCGTATTCAAATAACGCCGGGCGCGGCTTGCCCGCGCCCGTCTTTTTAGAGGACGTGCCGACGCCGCCATCAGGGGGCCTCCGGTACACCGACGAACCTGGACTAAAGATTGGGGAAACCCTATGGCACATTCTGTTGCGGTAAAAACATCTGGACTGGCCCTTAAAGCTTCGGCTTTTGGCCTGATCGTCATGGCTTCACCTGCCCTCGCGGCCGGCGACAGCAAAGGCGGTTTGCCCCAGCTTGATTTCACCACATGGCCAACACAGATCTTCTGGTTGGTTGTTTCGTTTGCTCTTGCTTATGTGTTGATGTGGCGGGTCGTGACCCCTCGCATTGCGTCGGTGCTTGAAGATCGCCATGACCGTCTTGATGACGACATGCAGCGCGCTCGACAGGCCGCCGATGAAGCCGAAAGCATGCGTGTCGCGTTTGAAAAGACGCTGGCGGATGCGCGCGCGGAAGCGACAGAGAAAACCCGCCTGAGCACCGCCGCTGCGGTTGCTGAAGCGGAAAAGAAGAACGATGCCGCCGCCAAACGTCTTGCCACCAAGATCGGCAAGGCTGAAGCCAAGATCATGGAAGCCCGCGACAACGCGTTGACTGAACTTGACGATGTTGCTGTGACCAGCGCCATTGATGCCGCCGCCGCCCTGGCGGGGGTCAAGATCACCAAGACAGACGCGAAAAAAGCGGTTAAAGCGGCGGCAAAAGCCATGCCCGCAATGGAGCAGAACTAATGGCTGCTGAACATACACCACTGATTAACGAAGGCGTCTGGGTTGCCATTGCTTTTGTTGTCTTTGTCGGGCTGGTCTGGAAAAAGGCCGGGGCGGCACTGGCCACCATGTTTGATGCCCGCGCTGATGAAATCCGCACCAACCTGGATGAAGCCCGCAAATTGCGTGAGGAAGCCCAGGCTGAGCTGAAGAAATACCAGCGACTGAGCCGTGAGGCCGCTGACCAGGCTGAGCAGATCACCGCCAATGCCATGGCCGCTGCCGACAAGATCCGTGACGATGCGGCGGTTGCTGCTGAAGCGGCGATCAAGCGCAAGGAAGATCAAGCGGCGGCGAAGATCAAGGCCATGGAAACCGAAGTTGTGGCGGAATTGCGTGACCGCGCCGCTGAACTTGCCATGGCCGCCGCGGGTGAGCTGATCAAGGACAAGCTTGATAAAGCCGCCGCCGTCAAGCTGGTGAAATCAGATATCGAGAACATCAAGAAGCTGGGCTAACCCGCCCTGTCCTTCGCAAGCAAAAACCCGCCAGATGGCGGGTTTTTTTTATCGGCTGTTTCAGGCGCGTGGGGGGCAGGACCGGCGGTGGTTATTCGCCGTCTTTCAATTTACCCAGCCCCATGATGACCCGGGTTCCTGCCGGAATTTCAGTCGAGATCACAAAGGTCGGGCGTGACTTTGCGTTGAACTCATTGAAATAGGCTTTAAAGGAGCTGACATCGCGGCCGACGGGGTTATCATCCTTGTCAAGATAGGCGAGGGTAATGTCGATTTTCATCTCTTCTGTCTTGGCGCTGGAGGACATGTCCCGACGCGCCAGCAAGCCGACTTCAAGTTCAAGGTCATGACCGCTTGAGGTCGCGACACATTTGGCGGCAACCCCGTTCAAGCGAACCGCAATGTCCTGGCCCAGAATAGTGCCTTTGGTGGCGACGTTTTCAGCCCCCTCCACGGCTTTAATCGACGGGCAGGCGGTGTATTCGGGTTCAAACGCACTGCAGCCCGTCATCGCTGCTGTCATCAAGGCCAGAGCGGCGGCGGAGCGAAATGTGGCAGAGAAGGTCATGATCAGTTCCGATGGCAGAAATTGTTACCTGACACTAGACGCTTTCGGCAACGGATTCAAGACGGGGCTGTTGAAGCCGATATACCCCATGTATGTCCCCATTTGCGGCCCCATATTCGGCCCCGTTTGCATTCCGTTGGCCCTCATCAGGGTGAGCAATATGTTGACGCGACGGCGATCTTCAAGCACAAAAGAGCATGACTGTTTCGCCTGTATCTTCAGCTTCCACTGGCCCCGCCAAAGTGATCCGCCTTGCCGCCCCTCGGGGGTTTTGCGCCGGGGTTGATCGCGCTGTTAAAATTGTCGAGGTGGCGCTCGAAAAATATGGCGCGCCGGTTTATGTCCGTCATGAAATCGTCCACAACAAATATGTCGTTGATGGCCTTGCCGCCAAAGGCGCGGTGTTTGTCAAGGAGCTGGATGAAGTTCCCGAAGAAGCGCCGGTGGTGTTTTCGGCCCATGGCGTGGCGAAATCGGTTGTCGCTGAGGCCGATCGGCGCCAGATGATCGCCGTCGATGCCACTTGCCCTCTTGTCACCAAGGTTCATGTCGAAGCGCATCGGCACGTTCGTGACGGCTGTCATATCCTGCTGATCGGGCATGCTGGCCATCCTGAAGTCGAAGGCACCATGGGGCAGGTTCCCGCCGGCACCATGACGCTGGTGGAAACCGCTGACGACGCCCGCACCGTCACCGCCCCTGAAGGCATGGAAATCGCTTTTGCCAGCCAAACCACCCTGTCGGTGGATGACACGGCTGAAATCGTCGGTATCCTGCGTGACCGGTTCCCCGGCATCAAAGGCCCCCGCGGCGAAGACATTTGCTACGCCACCACCAACCGCCAGAATGCCGTCAAGGCGATCGCCGAAGGGGCTGATCTGGTGCTTGTTATCGGGGCGGAAAACTCCTCCAACTCCAGGCGGCTTGTCGAGGTTGCCCTGCGCGGCGGGGCCAGCGACGCCAAACTGATCGCTGACGCCAGCATGATCAACTGGGATGACGTCGCCGCCGCCACCACCATCGGGATTTCCGCTGGCGCCTCCGCCCCTGAAGTGCTGGTGGATGAAGTGATCGCCGCCATCAGCGCCCGCCATGACACGACGGTGGATGAAGTGCTGGTGGCGCAGGAAGACATCGCCTTCAAACTGCCGACGGTCCTGCAGGATTAATCATGGCTGTTTACACACGTGTTGATGAAAATGAGCTGAACGCTTTTCTCGCCGATTATGACCTCGGCCGTGCCACCAGTTTTTCCGGCATCACCGAAGGGGTGGAAAACTCCAACTACCGCCTGTCGACAACAGAAGGTGAGTTCATCCTGACGCTCTATGAGAAGCGGGTGAACACCGATGACCTGCCGTTCTTTGTTGATCTGATGGCCCATATGGCTGATCACAGCATCACCTGCCCGCAACCGGTGGCGGACCGCAACGGCGTGGTTCTGAAAACCCTGAACGGCCGGTCGGCGGCGATTTTCACTTTCCTCAATGGCACCTCGAACAATTCGCCGCCTGCGGCCCGCTGTTATTCGGCGGGGCAAATTCTGGCGCGGATGCATCGCGCCGGGGCTGATTTCAGCGGCACCCGTGCCAATGCGCTGGATCACCTTGCCTGGGGGCCATTGCTGGCGCAATCAGATAAAGGGGTGGTAGATTACGGAGCAGATAACCTGCCGCAAGACCTGACCGCCAGGGCGCGAGCGCGACTTGACGATACCCTCGCCCGATGGCCCGATGATTTGCCGCGTGGCGTTATCCACGCTGACCTGTTTCCTGATAACGTCTTGTTTGTCGGCGATGACGTCACCGGCGTGATTGATTTCTATTTCGCTTGTCAGGATTTCCTCGCCTATGACCTGGCGATCATGATGAACGCCTGGTGCTTTGAGGCCGACGGCAGTTTCAATGTGACAAAATCCCGGGAACTGGTGAACGGCTACCAATCGGAACGGCGGCTGAGCGCGGATGAGATCAACGCCCTGCCCATCCTTTGTCGCGGTTCCGCCATGCGGTTTTTCTTAACCCGCCTGTACGACTGGATCCACACCCCGAAAGACGCACAAGTCCGCCCTCATGACCCGATGGCCTATTGGACGCGACTGAATTTCCACCACAATGTCGACAGCCCGTCGGCTTACGGGATCAAGGCGCCGTCATGAGCGTTGAAATTTACACCGATGGCAGTTGCTTGCATAACCCCGGCCCCGGCGGATGGGGGGCGATCCTTGTGTACGGCGACACCAAAAAGGAAATCTCCGGCGGCGAGGATGAAACCACCAACAACCGCATGGAACTGATGGCCGCGATCATGGCACTGGAAGCCCTCAAACGCCCGGTTGAGGTGACGCTGACATCCGACAGCACCTACCTGAAGGATGGCATCACCAAATGGATCAACGGCTGGAAGAAAAACGGCTGGAAGACGGCGGCGAAAAAACCGGTCGCCAATCAGGACCTGTGGCAAAGGCTTGACGCCGCCATTCAGGGGCACCGCATCACCTGGGCCTGGGTCAAGGGCCATGCCGGCCATCCGATGAACGAGAGATGCGATGAGCTGGCCCGCAATGAAGCGGAGCAACGCCGTTAAAGAACGCCGTTAAAGATGGTTCAGCACATGGCTGGCTGACGACACTTCATAAGCCCCGGGGTCTTCCATGAACATATGGGTGACGACACCATCTTCGGCGATCAAGGCCATCCGCGCGGCGCGCATATTGCCCAGCACCGGGGTTTTCACCACCGCAAGCCCCATGGCTTCCGCCGCCACCGCTTCAGGGTCAGCGAGCATGTCGATCACCCCTTCCGCCTGATTGGCCTGGCCCCAGGCTTCCATGACATAGACATCATTGACCGACAGGCAGCCGATGGCATCAACGCCTTTGGCTTTAATCGCCGCCGCGTGTTCAACAAACCCCGGCAGATGCTTGGCGGAACAGGTGGGGGTAAAGGCGCCTGGCACGGCGAACAAAACCACCTTGCGCCCTTTTGACCATTCCGCCAGGGTGAAATTCGATATCTCCCCGTCAAGGCGTTGCTGAACAGTGCTATCGGGCAGGTGGTCCTTGATCGAAATGGTCATGATGATCCTTTGTTTTATGCGTCTGTTGTATCCGTCGCGCTTGAAGGTAAACTAGCCCAGCCCACCGCAAGGTCAAGGGCTGATCACCACCCGGGAAAGATAATCATCACTGAATGGAATCAAGGTCGTGAGGCGGCGCTGAGCGCTTGCATGACCACGCCGGAAGTGAGCAATTCCGGCAGCACCACGCCATCAGGACGAGCGGGGCCATAAACAATGTTAAAGGGGATCCCGAAGCGGTCATGCGACGCCAGATAAGCGCTGATCGCGTCATCAGGCTGGGTCCAGTCGGCGCGCAACAGCGCAACCCCACCGTCGCGGAACGCCGCTGTCATCTCGGCGCTATCCAGCACCAGGGCTTTGTTGGCCTTGCAGGTTAAACACCACTCCGCCGTGACATCCACAAACACCACCTGGCCATCACCGGCCAGCTCTTCCGCCAGCCCCGGCCGCCAGGTTTGCCAGCCTTCATCACCAGCCGTGTTGCCCCAATACGGCGCCGCCAGTATCGACAACAGCCAGAGCGAGGTTGCGAATAACCCCAGCGCCAGAACACGCTTGACCGTCACCAGCCAGCGCCCCGGTTTCGGCAGATATTGCGCCAGTTGCGGGAGGGCCGCCACCATCAACCATGGCAAGGCCAGTCCAACCCCCATCGCAAGGAATATCACCATCATCTTCGCCGTGGTGGTGGTGAAGGCAAAGGTCAGCGCCGTCCCGACAAAAGGCGCGGAACACGGCGTCGCCAGCAGGGTCGCCATAAAGCCCGACAGGAAATCCCCCATCAGCCCTTGCCCGCCGCCAACACCGGTGCGACCAGTGCGACTGGCGCGGCCAGTGAGACCGGTGCGACCGGTGCGACCGCTGCGACCGGAGCGACCGGCAATAAACGCTGGCACCGGCACGGTCACGACGTCAAGCATCACCAGCCCGAAACCGGCGATCATCACCGCCGCTATCGTCAGGAAAACCGGATCCTGAAACTGGATCCCCCAGCCGATGGCAACGCCAGCTTCCCGCACCACGGCAAGCCCGCCCCCCAACAGAACAAACGACACCACCACCCCGAAAGCTGTCATCAGGAACGACCGACGCACCGCGCCGCGTTCAGCCCCTCCCATGGTGATGACCGACGCCAGCTTGAGCGAAATCACCGGCAGGACACAGGGCATGATATTGAGGATCACGCCGCCAATAAAAGCCACCATCATCATTGCCAGAAGCGCGTTTGCGGCAGAGGATTGGGGCGGCGTCAGGGCATCCGCGGCAAGCACTTCCGTGGTTTCAAGCAGCCAATCTTTCGTCACCACCGTGAAGGGCAGGGATTGCCCAACCAGGGCTTCCGCCGGTTTGCCGGTTGACGCCAGCACGAGGCGATCGCCCCTCAACTGAGGGGCCGAAAAACTGTAGCCCGACGGCGCTTCCACCATGACATCACCAGCCGTCAGGCGAACAGGCGTGCCGTTGCGGGTCAGGCGCAGCTCAACCCCGTCAGCCCCAAGGGCAAAACCCGTGACCTTGACCCCTGAAGATGTGCCTGGGCGCGGCACCCGCGCGGAATAAAGGGCAATTTGCCGCGCTTCTGCCGCCACCAGCGGCGGGGCATTGGCGTCGCGCGGCAGGTTAAACGTCAGGGTTTCTTCAATCGGGATGCAGACATTACTGCAGATCAGGCCGGTCAATACCCCCGCCATCACCAGGTCACGCGGGCTATTGGCGAGCGTCACCTCAAGGGGATAAATGACATGATCCTCATAGCCAAAACTGTCAAAACCGAGGATGGAAAAACGTGTTGGCGCGGGGAAATAAAGCTGATGCGCCGTGACGGCGCCAGATGCGCTGAAATCAAGTTCCGGCGGCAAGCCAGCGTCGCCGGGACTGCGCCAGTAAATCTTCCAGCCTTTGGCGAGCTTGACCTCAAGCCCCATGGATAAACTGCTGGGCCCATCTTCCGCCGCACCAAGTCGATCGAGGGCGCTGATCAAGCGGGCACTGAACACATCACTGCCTTGCCATGGCCCCGTCGCCGCCACCGCCGCCCCCTGCCCGAGGCCAAACAGCACGATCATGACCGGCAAAACAAGCCCCATGGCCTTCGGCAACAGCGCCAGGGCGAAGGATTTAAACATCATCATCATGCCGTCATCATAGCGGGTTTTATCCAAAATTCAGCCCTTTCTTGTGCTGCAAAAAACCGCAGTTCTGGTTTCGCCGTAATGGACACATGATCACCGGTTTCAGATTTAATGCTGGTCATGACGGGTTTTCCCTACTACGCTTTCAAGATGATGGTTGTTTCAAAAGGGGGATCGGCATCATGCCCGGGTTCCTGAATGGCCAATTGCTGATCGCAATGCCACAAATGGACGACAAGAGATTTCAGAACACCGTGCTTCTGATCTGCAGCCATGATTCGACCCAGGCCATGGGGGTTGTGCTTAATCAACGTCATAATGACCTTGAGTTGAGCGAGCTTGCCCAACAGGTCGGCATTGGCGAGCCGAGGTTCAATGCCAATGAGCCTATCCATATCGGCGGCCCTGTTGAGCCATCGCGCGGGATTGTTGTCCATTCCAGCGAACATGTCCTGCCCGACACCACCCCGATTAATCACGACATGGCCATGACCGCCAACATCAAGGTCTTGAGCGAGATCATCAATGGCGTCGGCCCCAATGATTTTATCATCGCCCTCGGTCATGCCAGCTGGACAGCAGGTCAGCTGGAAAAAGAGCTGCGCGACAACATCTGGCTGACCATGCCGTATGAATCCGATTTGATTTTTGATCATTCGCCGGAAGAGATCTGGGGCGCGTGCTTCACCCGCCTCGGGATTTCCGCCGGGCATTTATCCACCACCGCGGGCCATGCGTGACAGGTTGCGGGGGTAAAACCTGCGGAAGGCTTAAGCGGCGAAACACGCCTTCAGGGCGTCTTCATCCAGCCAGTCCCTGCCCTGACCAGGCCCGATCCCTGCCAGCACCGGACCATGGGTGAGCAAACCCGCGGCGACACGGCGGATATCGTCAACCGTGATGGCGTCCATTTCCGCAAGCCATTGGGATGGGGATTTCAGCTCCCCGTAGATCATCATCTGACGCGCCATCGCCTCGCCCACATTGGTGACGCTTTCCTGCTGCATCCGCAGACTGGCGCGCATCTGGGCAACGGCACGCACGGTTTCTTCCGGCGTCGCATGCCCCGCCAGGTCGACCAGCTCCTGCCCTGCCAGCTTGATCATCTCTGACGTGTCGTCCTGGGAGGTGCCGGCGTAAACCGCCATCACGCCACTGTCGGAAAACGACTGGCCAAAGGCAAAGACGCTGTAACACAAGCCGCGTTTTTCCCGCGCTTCCTGAAACAGACGTGACGACATGCCGCCGCCATACATAATCGCCAGCGCCGATAAAGCGAGCCGATCCTCATCAGCAAAAGACAGCCCCGGCAGCCCCACCACCAGATGCGCTTGCTCAAGATCACGGGTCATGATCTCCCGCCGTGATTGCGCCTCACCCGGCCATGTTGGCGCAAGCCGTGGCGTCGGGGTGGCGGCATCATCAAGCCCTGCAAACGCCGCCTCCACCATAGGGACAAGCTTGTCGTGGTCAACTCGCCCCGCCGCCGACACGACAATCGAAGACGCCGCGTAATAACGGCGCTGGAAGGCGAAGAGATCATCACGGCTGAAAGCGGAGACACAGTCCACCGTGCCAAGGATAGGCCGCCCCATGGGGTTGGCGGGATGGCTGACCTGCTGGAACAGGTCGAACACCACATCATCAGGGGTGTCCATGGCCTGCCCGATTTCCTGAATAATGACGCCTTTTTCGCGGTCAATCTCATCTTCGGGGTAGGTTGAATTGATCAGGATATCGGCCAGCAGATCAATCCCGAAATCAAGGTCTTCCGCCATCAAGCGCAGGTAATAGGCAGTTTCTTCACGGCTGGTATGGGCGTTGATATAGCCGCCCTTATCCTCAACTTCACGGGCGATATCCGCCGCGCTCCGCTGGGCCGTGCCTTTGAAGGCCATATGTTCAAGCATATGGGCAAGCCCATGTTCAGCGTGGTGTTCATCGCGCGCGCCAGCGTTCACCCAGAACCCCACGGAAACGGTTTCAGCCCCCGCCATATCAGCAGAAACAACCCGTAATCCCGAGGTCAGTGTGGTGACTTGAGTGCGGTGCGCCATGCGGTTATTGCCGTTTATTGGCGTCAACCAACGCCGCGATATCATCGGTATTTGCGCTGACGTGGTGGATGCGTTCCTTGCGTTCCATCAAATCGGCGAGATGCGGCGGCAAGGCCGGGGTCTGGCCGGTCGCTTTTGCCACCGCATCAGGGAATTTAGCCGGATGCGCGCAAGCGAGGGCAACAATCGGCGTGCCGGCCTTTACGGTGTTGTCCTGGCGGGCCATGCGGGCGGAATAGACACCGACGGCGGAATGAGGATCCAGCACCATGCCGGTCTCGGCTTTCGTGCGGGCAATCTCATCAAGGATGCCCTGATCATCCAGCCGCCAGGCCTGAAAGAGGGTGCGGGCTTTATCCAGCACGGCTGGCTCAACATCAAACCGGCCGGTTTCGGCGAATGTCGCCATGGCGGTTTTCACCGCCTCGGCATCACGATCCAGCATCTCGAACAACAGCCGCTCGAAATTGCTCGACACCTGAATATCCATCGACGGGCTGAGCGAGGGTTCAACAGATTGCCGTTCCATCGCCCCGCTTTCAAAGAACCGGGTCAGGATATCGTTGCGGTTCGACGCGCAGATCAGGGTTGAGATCGGCAGCCCCATTTGTTTGGCGGCGTAACCGGCAAAGATATTGCCGAAATTGCCCGTCGGCACAGCGAAAGCGACTTCCTGGTCCGGTGCGCCAAGCTCAAGCGCGGTGGTGACGTAATAGACGATCTGCGGCATCAGCCGCGCCCAGTTGATGGAATTGATCGCCGACAGGCCGACGCGATCACGGAACTCCAGATCACGGAACAACGCCTTGACGGCATCCTGGCAATCGTCAAAATCACCTTCAACCGCCACCGCGTAGGCGCCATCCGCCAACACGCTGGTCATCTGGCGTTGCTGGATGGGGCTGACACGGCCATCAGGAAAGAGGATGAAAATATCGACAAAATCCCGCCCCTGGAATGCCTCCAGCGCGGCGGACCCGGTGTCGCCCGATGTCGCGCCCAGAATAACAGCCCGCTTGCCCCGCGCCGAAAGCGCGCGATCAAACGCCCGCGACAGGAACTGCATGGCGTAATCCTTAAAGGCGATGGTGGGGCCGTGGAACAGCTCGCAAACATGGATATTGTCGCCAATCGGCTTGAGCGGCGCGACGGCAGGGTCGGTGAAAGCGGCGTAGGTGTCCTCGACCATGGCGGTGAGTTCAGCGCGCGGCACGTCATCACCGGTGAAGCTCGACATGATGGCGACCGCCACCTCGGCATAGGATTTGCCTTTCAGCGCCAGCCATTCCTGACGGCTCAGGCGCGGCCATTCCGCTGGCACAAACAAGCCGCCGTCACGGGCCAGACCTGACAGCAACGCGTCTTCATAACCAAGGGGGCCATCGCCGCCACGGGTTGAGATATACTTCATGATTGCCCCCCTTTACCGCCAAAGCGAAGCCGCCCCGCCTGATAATGGAAGGCCAGGTAAACCCCGATCAACCCGAGGGCCAGCCCATACCAGGTCAAGGCGTAATGCCAGTGGTCATTCGGAATATTGATATCAACATCAGCGCCAATCGGCAGAACATAGGGGCCGCTGTTGCGCAGCACGTCGCCGGTATAGGTGGTGATCAGATTATCCCCGAGCTGGTGATGGGCGGCGATATCAGCAATGTTCAGGGTGAACCAGTCGTTCTGCTGCGGGTTATTGGCGGGGACAAAATACCCTTTACGCGCAGGCAGACGCAGGATGGCGGTCACCTCAACAGGACCCGCGGTGAGCGTCGATGGCCGGGCTTCAGGCAAGCGGTAATCCTGCGACACCCACCCGCGATTAAGCAGCATCACCCGCCCGTCATCAAGGCGGAACGGCGTGATGACATGATAGCCTGCCGTGCCTTCGAAGGTACGTCCAATCAACTGCGTTTCGGCATGATGCATCCAGACGCCGGTCAGTTTCATCCGCTGGTATTGATTGTCCGCGGCCGATGCGGCGGCAGGTGGCGCGACGGCGGCGGCGGTCGCGCGACTGGTGAACTCCTCGATCAGGGCGTCTTTCCACTGCATCCGCATCACCTGCCAGGTGCCGAGGTAGATCAGCATCATCAAGGCCGGGATCGCGGCAACTGTCATCCATAACTTCGGACGGAACGTCATATCATCACCTTTACTCAGCTTTCCGGTGTCTGGAACCGGTACTGCAACGCCACTATCATGGCTTTAATCACGCGCAAGGACAACAAGGTTGCCGCCAGCATCACCAGCCCCCAGACCACGGCATGCACCCATAGCGGCGGGGCCAGCAGGTTTTCGAGCAGAAACGCCAATGGCACGATCAACGCGCCATAGACAAAAATCAACAAAGTGGCGGGGCCGTCGCCTGCGGAATAGCGCGTGAAATCCAGCCCGCAGTGATCACAAGCCTCAACCAGCGCCACCCGGCCTTTAAAAAGTTTGCCCTGACCGCAGTCAGGGCAAAAGCCGTTTAAGGCACGGCGCATGGCATCAGGATGCCCGGCGCTGTTGTTGTGATCAGGTTTGGCCAAATCTTAACGGCCCCAGATGTAAACCGCGACAAACAGGAACAGCCACACGACATCAACGAAATGCCAGTACCAAGCCGCCGCTTCAAAGCCGAAATGCTGCTTGGGGGTGAAATGCCCCTGCGCCCCGCGCCACAGGCAGACCGCCAGGAACAGCGTCCCGATAATGACGTGGAAGCCGTGGAAACCGGTCGCCAGGTAGAAGACCGACGGGTAAATGCCATCAGACAATGCAAATGGCGCATGACTGTATTCAAGCGCCTGAAGGGCGGTGAACAGCGCGCCGAGAACGATCGTCAGGCTCAGGCCGGTCATGAAATCCTTGCGGTTGTTTTCAACCAGCGCATGGTGCGCCCAGGTGACGGTGCAGCCCGACAACAACAGCACGAGCGTGTTGATCAGCGGCAGGTCAAACGGGTCAAAGGTAATGACACCTTCAGGCGGCCAGACGCCGCCAGCCGGGAACAAGGCACGGTCAAAGAACGCCCAGAAGAACGCCACAAAGAACATCACTTCCGACGAGATGAACAGCAGCATGCCATAGCGCATCCCGATCTGAACGATCGGCGTGTGATGGCCCTGATATTCCGCTTCACGGATAATGTCACGCCACCAGAAGAACATTGACGCCAAGACCAGCATCAAGCCCCCGCCGAGGGTGGCGACACCATACGGGTTGCCATGCATATAAAGAACACCGCCGATCACCAGGACAAATGCGCTCATCGACGCAAGTGCTGGCCACGGGCTTGGTTCCACTAGATGAAACTGATGTTTCGGGTCCCCACTCATTTTAATCTCCCAGGTCTCCTTTAATGATGAACCGCGGGACGCGGCGCATCATGTCTCCCCGTCTGTTTTAACGGGGAAAAATGTATACGACAACGTAATCTCCGGTGTCGCTTTGGTGTTAATATCATCGTCAATTTCCGGATCAAGATAGAACGTCACCGGCATTTCGGCGGTTTCGCCAGGCTGCAGTGTTTGTTCCGTGAAGCAGAAACATTCAATTTTCATGAAATACGGACCAATTTTATTGGGCGTCACGTTAAAGCTGGATGTCCCTACCACCGGCGCGTCAGTGGGGTTGGTCGCCAGATAAGTGACGGTGATTTCCTCGCCCGGGGTGACATTGGCAATCACTGGCGCCTTCACCACCCAGTTGAGATCAGGGCTGACGTGACTGTTAAAAGCGACATCGCGCTTCACCGCGCCACTGGCGGCGCCGGGGGCTTCGGTGCTGACTTGCGTCGTGCCGCCAAAACCTGTCACCTGACAGAACAACTGATAAAGCGGCACCGAGGCATAGGCCAGCCCCACCATGCCAACGGCAATACCGAGCATGATCATCACCACCCGGCGATTTTTCTGGCCGACATCTTTCGGGTCCATGTCAAGGGAAGCGGTCGTCATCACGCCACCCCAAGCCGGACAATCGTGATCAGGTAAAAGATCACGCAAAGCAGCACAATCGCGCCGAAAACCGCAAAATTGCGGCGGCGGCGAAGGGCAATAAATTCATCAGGTGTCGGCAGGTCTTGTTTCGGATCAGTCATGATCATGCGCCTCCGATAAAGCTGGACACCGCGCCATCAATGCCAAGGGCAAAGAACACCAGGAACAGGTACAGGATGGAATATTTGAACAATCCCATGGCGTTGGCGTCAGAACCATCGCGCTGGAGCTTGACCGCAAGCGCCAGGAAAATACCGCCAAGCACCGCCGCCACCACTCCATAACCGATGCTGGCCATGCCAATAACGCTCGGCAGAACACCGACCGGCGCCAGTGCAATCGAATAGAGGGTGATCTGAAGACGGGTGCTTTTCGCGCCAGCAACAACCGGCATCATGGGAATACCGGCGCGGGTGTAATCGTCGTTCTTGACCAGCGCCAGCGCCCAGAAATGCGGCGGCGTCCAGATAAAGATGATGCTGAACAGCACCAGCGGTTCAATCGTCATGTCGCCACCCGCCGCCAGCCAGCCGATGGCCGGCGGGAAGGCCCCGGCCGCGCCGCCAATGACGATATTCTGCGGCGTCGCGCGCTTCAGCCAGACGGAATAGACCACGGCGTAAAAGAAAATCGTGAACCCGAGCAACGCCGCCGCCGCGAAACCGGCGGAGAACCACAGCACCAGCACCGACAACAGGCTGATGATAACCCCGAGGCTCAAGGCTTCTTCCGGCATCACCTTGCCCGCCGGAATGGGGCGGGTTTTGGTGCGGGTCATGACCGCGTCAATATCGCGGTCATACCATTGATTGATGGCCCCTGACGCCCCCGCCCCTGCCGCAATCGCGATGATCGAGATCAACGCCAGCAGGGGATGGGTTGCCGTTGGGGCCAGCACCATGCCCACCACGGTGGTAAAGACCACAAGGCTCATCACGCGGGGCTTCATCAGGGCGATGAAATCCCCCGGATCCGCGAGTTGTGGCGATGCCACGATCTGCTGTGCCCCAAGCGTTTGCGCCATTATGGTCTTTCCTTTCCGCGATCGTCCAATCGCTTTACCAGCCTGCTGGCTTAGCTCTTGAACTTCGGCAGCTCATCAAAAGTATGGTATGGCGGCGGTGAAGCGACGGTCCATTCCAGTGTCGTTGCGCCTTCGCCCCAAGGGTTGGCCGCCGCACGGCGACGCACGATGAAGGCTTCCAGGATAACGATCAGGAACAGCACCGCACCAGCGGCACCAATGTAGGAGCCAATGGAGGCGACCATGTTCCAGCCGGCAAACGCATCAGGGTAGTCGATGTAACGACGCGGCATGCCCGCCAGACCCAGGAAGTGCATCGGGAAGAAGGTCAGGTTAACGCCAACAAAGGTGATCCAGAAATGCAGGACCGCCAGTGAACGGTTGTATTCAAACCCGGTCATCTTGGAGAACCAGTAGTAGAAACCCGCAAACAGGCCAAACACCGCACCCAGTGACAGCACATAGTGGAAATGCGCGATCACGTATTAGGTGTTGTGCAGAACCTGATCAAGGCCAGCGTTGGACAGCACGACCCCCGTCACACCACCAACGGTGAACAGGAAGATGAAGCCAATCGCCCACAGCATCGGCACTTCAAAGCGCAGGGAACCGCCCCACATAGTGGCGATCCAGGAGAAGATTTTGACCCCTGTCGGAACCGCGATGACCATTGTGGCGGCGGTGAAATAGGCGCGGGTGTCAACATCCATGCCGACGGTATACATATGGTGCGCCCATACGATAAAGCCGACAAAACCAATCGAGACCATGGCGTAAGCCATGCCGAGGTAACCGAAGATCGGCTTGCGGCTGAAGGTCGAGATGATGTGGCTGACAATACCGAAAGCCGGCAGGATCATGATGTAAACTTCAGGGTGACCAAAGAACCAGAACAGGTGCAGGAACAGGATCGGGTCCCCGCCTTCGGCAGCGACGAAGAACGCCGTGTCAAAGTTACGGTCGGTCAGCAGCATGGTGATGGCGCCAGCCAGAACCGGAACCGCCAGCAGCAGCAGGAATGCGGTGATCAGCATCGACCACGCGAACAGAGGCATTTTGTGCAACGTCATGCCAGGGGTCCGCATATTCAGAATGGTGGTGATGAAGTTCGCGGCACCAAGGATGGAGGACACCCCAGCCAGGTGAAGCGAGAAGATCGCCAGGTCCATGGACATGCCCGGGGTGCCTTCCTTACCGGAAAGCGGCGGGTAAATCGTCCAGCCGACGCCAGCCCCGCCGTCAGCAACCGCCGACATCAAGAGCAGCAGAAACGCCGGTGGCAGCAGCCAGAACGAAATGTTGTTCATCCGCGGGAAGGCCATGTCCGGGGCGCCGATCATGATCGGCACAAACCAGTTGCCAAAGCCGCCAATCAGGCCAGGCATGACCACGAAGAAGACCATGATCAACCCGTGGGCTGTGGTGAAGACGTTCCAGACGTGACCACTTTCCATGTACTGAACGCCGGGCTCCATCAGCTCCATGCGCATGTAGACCGAAAGCCCGCCCCCGATAAAGGCGGCGAGAATGGAAAAGACGATATACATCGTCCCGATGTCTTTGTGGTTGGTGGAATAAAGCCACCGCTTCACGAAGCCTGATGGGGCCCCGTGGTGATCATGATGGTCAGTTGCACTTGCCGTCATTTTATCGCTCCTCACGTCTTAACACTTATTGAGCTTGCGCCAGCTTGATCGTTTCAACACGATCAACCGAGGCAAATTCTTCACGGGCGTCATCCACCCATTTGGCATAATCTTCAGCCGATACCGCCTTGATCACGATCGGCATATACGCATGGTTAATGCCGCAGATCTGGTTGCACTGGCCATAATAGGTCTTCTCGCCCATGGGAATATCAATCCAGGCTTCGTTGGTGCGTCCGGCAACCGTGTAAACCTGAACCGCCAGGGCGGGCATGAAGAAGGAATGCATCACGTCATTGGCTTGCACCAGCAGCTTGATGCGCGTGCCTTCTGGAACAACAAGGGGATTGTCCACATCAAGCAGACGCTTCTGACCGGGCTGAATGTCTTCTTCAGCGATCATGTAGCTGTCAAACGCGATCTCTTCTTTCGGGTATTCGTAAGTCCAGTACCACTGGGCGCCGGTCACCTTGACCACCATGTCGGTTTCATCCGTGCGGTCCATGTAATAGAGCAGCTTGAAGGATGGCACCGCAATGACCACCAGAATCACGACCGGGATAACGGTCCAGAGAACCTCGATCACCGTGTTGTGGGTGGTTTTGGATGGGGTCGGGTTTTTGCCTTCGCGGAAGCGCAGGCAGGTGTAAACCAAAAGCGCCAGCACGAACAGTGAAATCAGGGTGATGATCACCAGCAGCATGTTGTGCAGATCATTGGCTTTTTCCGCAATTGAACCGGCGGCAGGCTGAAGACCCAGCTGCCAGGGCTGCGGTTCGGCGGCATGGGCCAGGCCGGTCGCGCCAAGATAAGAAATTGCGGCAAAACCCGCGCGTTGCATCACAGCCGGGAACATGGCCAGAATACGGGACGGAAACATTCTTCAACTCCCCCTTAGAGTCATTATGGTCACGGTGATCTCAAGCGGGCACCGTGGAGGTTGGGCGCAACAGTTCCACTACACAGAATCATTGCATGATCCTTATAACACAAAGATGACCGCGCCATAGCATGGCATAGGGTCAATTCTTGCGACAGGTGGTCGCAGGATGCGCCTTTTGGCAAAGGAGGGGTTGGCAAGGGAGGGGCGCATGGCTTGAAACTTGCCCCGTGCTATGCCATCTCTAGATAAGGATAGACCCTGACACCGCAGCGCTGACATGGCGCAGGAGAGCTTTATGGACACCACCCGTCTGACCACCGAAACCCTGCCATCCGGTGACCCTCTGGACATCACGAGTGAGCTGTTTTTCACCAAAACCGGCCTTGACCAGGACGCGGTGGCGGCGGCGGTTCAGGGTGCGCTCACCGGCGCTGATGACGGGGAGCTTTACCTCGAGGAACGTCATTCCGAAATGCTGGTGTTTGATGACGGCCGCATGAAATCCTCAAGCTATGACAATTCCAGCGGCTTTGGCCTGCGGTCCATCGCCGGGGAAGCCCATGGCTATGCCCATTCCGGTGACGTCACGCTCGATGCCATCAAACGCGCGGGCGAGACGGTGCGCGCCGTCACTTCAGGCTATAACGGCAGCCTTGCCCTGCCCCCGAAAGCTGGCGGCAACCGCGCGCTTTACACCGCCCGCAACCCCCTTGAGGCCACCGCTTTTGGCGATAAGGTCGAGCTGTTGCAGGATATTGACGCTTACGCCCGTGCCGCTGACCCTCTGGTCAAGCAGGTGACGGTCTCGACCGCCGCGTCATGGCAGGCGATCCGCATCATCCGCCCCGATGGCCAGCAGGTCGCGGATATCCGGCCGCTGGTGCGGCTTAATGTGGCGGTTGTGCTGGAAAAAGACGGCCGCATGGAATCCGGCTCATCCGGCGCGGGCGGCCGGGTGATGATGGACCAGTGGATGGACCCGCAAGTCTGGAAAGCCGAAGTCCATGAAGCCATTCGCGTCGCGCGGGTCAATCTTGACTCGGTCCCGGCGCCCGCAGGGGAAATGGAAGTCGCGCTCGGCGCCGGCTGGCCCGGGGTCATGCTGCATGAAGCCGTCGGCCATGGGCTTGAGGGGGATTTCAACCGCAAAGGCACATCGCTGTTTTCCGGAAGAGTGGGGGAACAGGTGGCGGCCAAAGGCGTCACCGTTGTTGATGACGGCACCATGGAAGACCGGCGGGGGTCGATCACCATTGATGACGAAGGCACGCCCTCGGCGCGCAATGTGCTGATCGAGGATGGCATCCTGAAAGGCTATATGCAGGATCGCCAGAACGCCCGCCTGATGGGGGTTGACCCCACGGGCAATGGCCGCCGGGAATCCTACGCCCATACCCCGATGCCGCGCATGACCAACACCTTCATGCTGAACGGCGATTACAGCCAGGATGAAATCGTCGCCAGCATCAAAAAAGGCATTTTCGCGGTTAATTTTGGCGGCGGTCAGGTCGACATCACCAGCGGCAAATTCGTGTTCTCCGCATCCGAAGCGTATATGGTGGAAAACGGCAAGATCGGCGCGCCGGTGAAAGGCGCCACCCTGATCGGCAATGGCCCCGACGCCATGGGCAAAATCTCCATGATCGGCAATGACCTCGCCCTTGATAACGGCATCGGCACCTGCGGGAAGGCCGGGCAAGGCGTTCCGGTTGGCGTTGGCCAACCCACCCTCAAGATGGGCGGCATCACCATCGGCGGCACCGAAACCGCATAAAATTCAGGTGGTTACTTTCGCCGCCAGTCCCGGGGACGCAGGAACTCCCCGCCCCAGAACCCATAGCCGTTGCGCTTCGCCTGGCGTTCTTCATTGCGGTAATCATCGGTGTATTCCGCGACCGCAAAACCGCCCAGCACCAGCGCTTTCTGGACATCCAGCCCCGTCGCCACATCACCGGCATAGCACCGCCCCAACAGACGTTGGTAACGGTCACGGCCGGTGATGGTGCAGCTGACCTGATCAGCCGTCGCCAGCATCCCCGCCAGCATATCCCGCGCCCGCACCCCGCAGGCCCATGCCGCGCCATTGCGCTCCTGGCAACGCTGTTTCATTTCCGGCGCGTCGATGCCGAGCAGGCGGATTTTCTCGCCCTCAAGATGGATCGTGTCGC
The DNA here is from genome assembly GCA_021296375.1 of Alphaproteobacteria bacterium. Taxonomy (GTDB): domain Bacteria; phylum Pseudomonadota; class Alphaproteobacteria; order Puniceispirillales; family UBA1172; genus JAGWAQ01. The sequence goes on along the minus strand of JAGWAQ010000002.1, from coordinate 2,283 downwards.
CATCAACGACGCGGTAAGATGTCCCCGTCACCTGCGGCGGCCAATCGGCAAGGGCAGGCATGGCCACCCCGCCTAAACCCGCGGCCACCATCAAAACTACGATGCACCGAACCATCCGCTTCACCCTTAATGACTAAATTCATACAAAAGGATAGTTTAATCCACCTTTTATGCCCGAGGCAATTGCGCCTCGGCCCCCAACAGATGACCACAGGTTCAGGGTAAAGAATTGGACTTAAAGGGTGGTGGCGGGGGTTTTCCGGCGCATCATGATCCACAAAAGCGACAGGATCAGGCCAAAACAGATCACCGCCCCTGCGCCAAAAGTCAGCCCGCCCCCACCATATGGGGCGATCACTGGCGGGAGTATTTGCGGGGGTAGTGGCGGGGGTATTTGCGGGAATAGTGCAGCTTTAATGGCGCGCTTAACGTTCTTTTAACCTTTTGCAGATAAGCTGATGCGAAAGAGGAGAACCACAACATGATAACACTGCATAACGCCGCTGAAGATGGAGACGTGGCCAAGATCACCGCCATCCTGAAGGCGGGCGATGACGTTAACGCCCGCAATCAAAGCGGCGCAACCCCGCTTCATCTGGCCGCCTTTTATGGCGAGACCAAAGCCATTAACGCTTTGCTGGACGCAGGGGCAGACCCGAAGGCCAAAGATAAATGGGGCGATGTAGCAATAGACATGATTAAAGAGACGTCCCCCATTTATAAATCAAAGGCATGGTGGCGGCTTCATGACGCAAACAACAAAGGACAAGACCATGACGACATCACCTGAAGCCGAGCTTCATCGGGCCGCCGCAAAAGGCAACATGGCGCGTATCACCACCTCGCTGGAGGCCGGAGCCGACATCGAGGCCCGCAATAAATATGGCTTGACCGCGCTACATGTGGTCGCCGAGGGGG
>JAGWAQ010000002.1:0-1254 GCA_021296375.1 Alphaproteobacteria bacterium | reverse complement strand
GCGGGAGCAGACCCGAACGCCCGTACTGAACTTGGCTGGACCCTGCTTCATGGGGCCGCCACCTTTGGTCAGCTTGAAGCCATCACTGTCCTGCTGGATGCGGGGGCTGACGCGAAGGCGAGAACAATTGACGGCGAATTGCCTATTGACCTGGTTGAGGAAACATCCCCCGCCTATAAATCCGAAGCCTACTTACAGCTTCATAAAGCCAGCTATGGATAGGGGAACCTGACCATGGCAAATACACTCTACACACGCTTTCGACTAATTATCACGCAGTGACGCTGTACGCTTGTGACGACATCCATGACGCCGCCTATACAGGAGACACGAAGCGCATCACCGCCATGCTGGATGCAGGTGCTGACGTTAACGCCCGCACAGAAAAAGGCTTTACCCCGCTTTATGTGGCCGCTCAGGAAGGCCAGACCGAAGCCATTACTATTCTGATCAATAGAGGCGCAAACATCGAAGCCCGCAATAAAGTCGGCATGACCCCGCTTCACATCGCCGCCCATTATGGCCGTTCAAGAGCCATCACCACGCTGCTGGAAGGCGGGGCTGACATTGAAGCCCGTGAAATTGAACATGGCGGAACCCCGCTTCATTGGGCTGCCTATTATAGCCATACCGAAGCCATCCGCGCTTTGATCCTGGCTGGAGCTGATGTTAACGCCCGCGCTGAAAGCGGCGCAACGCCGCTTCATGCCGCCGCCCTATCTGGCCATACAAAAGCCATCCGCGTCCTGATCAAGGCCGGAGCTGACGTTAACGCCCGCACTGAAGACGGCATAACCCCGCTTCATGGGGCCGCCAACAGTGATCAAAGCCGTTCAAGAGCCATCATTGCCTTGCTGAAACAGGGGGCTGACATCGAAGCCCGCTCAACACTTGGCATTACCCCGCTTCATGCCACCGCCATTGGCCATCCCGACAACATTAACGCTTTGCTGGATGCGGGGGCGAACCCGAAGGCCAGAACTGAAGACGGCAAATTGCCGATTGACCTGATTGAAGAGACAGACCCCGCCTATAAATCTGAAGCCTACTTAAAGCTTCATGCCGCCAGCTATGAATAAGGAAACCTGACCATGACGACAACACCCTGCACCCCGCATTATGGCACTGCTATTAATGGCCATTCAGGAGGGACATTATAATGTTTGAAGCACTCAAAAAATACGCTGAATTTTCAGGGCGTTCTACCAGAACAGAATACTGGTTATTTCGACTTTTATGTTTGTTGGTTTATTT
>JAGWAQ010000216.1 GCA_021296375.1 Alphaproteobacteria bacterium | reverse complement strand
CCCCAAGACCTGGCGCAAGGCTTTGAGGACGGCATCATCCCCGCTGTTAAACTCTACCCCGCTGGCGCCACCACCAATTCAGCCTCAGGGGTGCGTGATGTCGCGACGGTCAAACCTGTGCTGGAAAAAATGGCGGAAATTGGCATGCCGCTGCTGGTCCATGGTGAAGTCACCGACGCTGATATTGATATTTTTGACCGCGAGAAAGTCTTTATTGATCGCGTTCTTGCCCCGCTGCGGGCGGAATTGCCGGAACTCAAGGCGGTGATGGAACACATCCCCACCAAAGACGCCGCGGACTACGTCAAATCCTCAACCGGCAATCTGGCGGCGACCATCACCACCCATCATCTGATGATCAACCGCAATCATATTCTGGCGGGGGGCATACGTCCGCATTACTATTGCCTGCCTGTCGCCAAGCGGGAAGAGCATCGCCTTGCCCTGCGGGCTCTGGCGACGTCGGGGGATGAACGGGTCTTCCTCGGGCCGGTTTCCGCTCCTCATCCGACTTCAGCAAAGCTTCAGCCTTGCGGTTGCGCGGGCATTTACACCGCCCCCAACACCATGTCCTGTCTTGCCCATGTGTTTGAAGAGGACGGCGCGCTCGACAAGCTTGAGGCGTTCACCAGCCTGAACGGGCCAAAATTTTATGGGCTTGAGCCTTCGGCCCAAAAGTTGCATCTTAACCGACGTGACACGCCGGTGCAGTTTCCCGAGGCCATCACGGCGGGGGATGAAACCGTCACGGTGTTTGACCCCGGGGTTGAGCTGTTCTGGGAAGTCACGGAAGTGGGCTGACCCCGCGCCGCCCCCGCTTTGGCGGCATCGTCAGTGCCGCATTATTATTAAGGACCGAACCATGATTTCTATTGCCCATCCCGACCGTCAGCATATTGCCCGCAGCGCGGCCCGCATGTTGCTTGAGATCAACGCTGTCCATTTTCGGGCAGAACCGTTCATCCTGACTTCCGGTGCCGCCAGCCCTGTTTATATCGATTGCCGCAAGCTGATCTCATTCCCGCGCATCCGATCAACACTGATGGATTACGGCGTGTCGACGGTCATGGATCATGCCGGTTTTGAAGCCTTTGACGGTGTTGCCGGCGGTGAAACCGCGGGTATTCCTTTTGCCGCCTGGTTCGCCGAGCGCATGGCCCTGCCGATGCAATATGTCCGCAAAAAGCCGAAAGGGTTTGGCCGTGACGCGCAGATCGAAGGCACGTTTGAGGACGGGGACCGTATTCTGCTGGTCGAAGATCTGGCCACTGATGGCGGCAGTAAAATCGCGTTTGTTGACGCCATCCGCAAAGCGGGGTTTTTCTACGATAATTATAAAGACACGCAGGAGATCATGGCCGATAACGGCTTGACGCTCCATTACCTGACGACCTGGCGTGATGTGCTGGCGGAAGCGACCGAACAAGGCCGTTTTGACAAATCGACCCTCGGCGCGGTGGGGGATTACCTCGACGCCCCGAAGCAATGGTCACAGGCCAACGGCGGCAAATAACCCTTGATTATTTCGGGTTGATGAGCGCGTCCAGACCGCCGTTGTGGTCAAGGGCATAGAGATCATCGCATCCGCCGATCCCGACGTTATCAATGAAAATCTGCGGCACCGAGGTTTTGCCGTCAGCGCGTTCCGTCATCTTGCCGCGGGTGGCACGGTCAAAGGTGACGTCGATTTCCTCATAGGCAATGTCTTTGGAATTCAGCAAACGCTTTGCCGCGGTGCAAAACCCGCAGAGTGCGCTGGTGTACATATCGACTTTAGCCGCCATTGCTCTTGCCTCGATTTAGAAAAAGGTTTCCTTGATGCCGTCGACAATGAATTGTGTCGCCACCGCCCCTAGAAACAACCCGAAGATGCGTTGAATAACAAGTGTCACGAGCGGTGTCAAAACCCTAGTCGCGAAGGACGCGGTTTTCATGCTCAGCCCTGTCAACAAGATCACCGCGACAATCCGCAGGAAAGCCGCCAGATGCGTGCGGCTGCCG
>JAGWAQ010000064.1 GCA_021296375.1 Alphaproteobacteria bacterium | reverse complement strand
TGGCGGCGATGCAAAAGGCGGCGGAACGGTTGCTCGGGACCCATGACTTCACGTCTTTTCGCGCCGGGCAATGCCAGTCACAGTCGCCGGTGCGGACGATGGAAACCTTGAGGTTTGAAGATGAGGGCGACGGCCATATCTCCCTGATCGCCGAAGCGCGATCATTTCTTCATCACCAGATCAGGAACATCACCGGCACGCTTGTCCAGGTGGGCAAGGGCAAATGGACGGCGGATGATGTCACCGCAGCGCTTGAGGCCAGAGCGCGTGCCGCCGCCGGGCCAACCGCCCCCGCCGAAGGGCTTTACCTGACGCGGGTCGATTACCCGAAAGACCAGCTCCCCTCAGGACAAGCTTGAGATCAGTTGATCAGGACATCATCTCGGGATTGATGAACACCAGCATGGCCATCAGGATGATGACCTCAAGCAGCATGCTCAACACCACCATGCCCGCTCCCGCCAGCCCGCCACGCTGAAGCGATAATGTCGCCACCGACCATGACGCCCAGATCATCCATAACCCGATCGGCAACAGCATGATCTGCAGTTGCGGGGTGCCGAGAAATGAACTCAGCAAGGTTAAGGTCATGACCAGCAGCACCCGCAGGTTGCCCACCCATGTGTAGGAGGTGATGAAGCTCGGGAACCGCGCCCCCATGCCGTTCTGAAACAGGATGGCGTGGCTGACCACCGGGTAGGCGAGGGTATCGATCAGGACAACCATCACGAACATCATGACGCTGGAAACACTGGTGAATCCCATGACAAGCGAGCCGTTCAAGACCGTGATCATGAAGCGGAACCAGATCGCCTGATTGATCGCCACCGGCCCGTTGGGGTGGATGCTGGCGTCATTGGGGTCGACCTTGCGCAAGGCCAGTTCAAACCCGTAGGTGATGCCATTCAGGATCGCGGAAAAACCAGGAGGTCCGGAAATCATGCCCGCCCCTTATACATTGCTGGATGATGTGGAAACAGCGCTGAAAAACCGTGTCAGCACCGCGTGGTAAATGTCGCTCAACGTGTCAAGATCGGCAAGCGCGGTGCGTTCATCGACCTGATGCATGGTCTGGCCGACAAGGCCAAATTCCACAACATCGGCATAAGGCGCGATGAAGCGCGCGTCAGACGTGCCGCCAGATGTCGACAATTGCGGGGTCTTGCCCGTCACGTCCTTGACCGCCGACGCCACCAGATCAGTGTAATCGCCGGGGGTGGTGATGAACGGGTCGGCACTGGCAAACCATTGCGCCGACCACTGCCCGCCGCAGGAATTGAAGTGATCCGTCAGCCAGGTCTTCAGGCTGTCGGCGGAATGGTCTGATGAATACCGGATGTTGAATTTCGCCGTTGCCCGCGCCGGCGTGACATTGCGGGCAGGGTTGCCGGTATCAATGCTGGTAATGGCGGCGGTGCTGGGGTCGAAATGGGCATTGCCGTCATCGATCTCAACCGTCGCCAATGGCGCCAGCATCGCCATCAGTCGCGGCAGGGGATTGTCGGACCGGTGGGGATAGGCGGCATGGCCCTGCGCCCCGTCGACCGTCAATTCACAGGACAGCGAGCCGCGGCGGCCGTTCTTGATGACATCACCCATGGCGTCAGGGTTGGTCGGCTCGCCCACCAGAAAGGCGTCTGGCATCAGCCCGTTGTCGTCAAGCCAGGCCAGCACCGGCCTGGTGCCATGAATAGCGTCGCCTTCCTCGTCTCCGGTGATGAGCAGGCTGACGCGGCCTTCGTTAAACTCCGCCTGTTGCGTGATCCAGTTGATCGCGCTGGTGGTGAAAGCGCCAATCGCGCCTTTCATATCCACCGCACCGCGCCCATACATCACCCCATCCTCGACCTCGCCGCCAAACGGGTCATGGCGCCAGTCGGCGTGATCCCCGGCAGGCACAACATCGGTATGGCCAGCAAAGCAGAAATGACGCCCGCCGCTGCCATAAATCGCAAACAGGTTGTCGATCCGCGCGTCGCCGTCACCAAACGGCAGGCGATGGCAGGTGAATCCGGCGGCGGTCAGCCGCTCTTCGAGCAGGTCAAGCGCTCCCCCTTCCGCTGGCGTCACCGACGGGCAGCGGATCAGATCACGGGTCAGTTCCTGTGATGGGGTGAGCGCGGGCATGAATATCAGTCCCGCAGCAGATCGTTGATCGAGGTTTTGGAGCGCGTCCGTTCATCCACCTGCTTGATGATAACAGCGCAGGACAGATGCGGCCCCGGGGTGCCGTCAGGCAGCGGCTTGCCGGGCATGGAGCCGGGCACGACGACCGAATACGCCGGCACACGGCCGATGTGAATCTCGCCGGTTTCGCGATTGATGATCTTGGTTGACGCGCCGATGAAAACCCCCATGGACAGCACCGCGCCTTCTTCCACCACAACACCTTCCACCACTTCGGAACGGGCGCCGATAAAGGCGTTGTCTTCGATGATGACAGGCCCTGCCTGAAGAGGCTCCAGCACGCCGCCAATACCGGCGCCACCTGACAGGTGGACGTTCTTGCCGATCTGGGCGCAAGACCCGACGGTGGCCCATGTATCCACCATCGTGCCGCTGTCGACATAGGCGCCGAGGTTGATAAAGCCCGGCATGATCACCACGCCCGGGGCAACATAGGCTGATTTGCGGACAACACAGCCCGGCACCGCCCGGAACCCGGCGTCACGGAAACGGGCGTCATCCCAGCCGGAGAATTTTGACGGCACTTTATCCCACCAGGTGGACTCGCCGACGCCAGGGTAAGTGCCGCCGCCGGGGATCGCCACCATGTCGTTCAGGCGGAAGGACAACAGCACGGCCTTTTTCAGCCACTGGTTGACGACCCAATCCCCGACCCCGCGTTGTTCCGCCACCCGCGCCTTGCCGCTGTCGAGGGCGTCAAGCGCATCCATCACCGCTTCACGAATTTCGCCGGTGGTGTTGAGGTTGACGTTATCACGGTCATCCCAGGCGGCGTTGATGGTGTTTTCTAGATCAGTCATGGTCATGGTGTTGTCCTCAGTCTTGTGGTGTCAGTTTAACGCTATCGAAGTGAACGGAAAAAACTTTTCAGGTCACGGGCGATGTAATCAATATGCGGGGCGGTCATCCCTGATTTGGCCCAGTCCAGCTCGTGGTCAAGCCAGATCGTGGTGATGCCGCGATCATGGGCGGGTTTCAGGTTAACCTGCATGTCCTCCAGCATGACGGCCTGGCTGGCGTCAATCCCCGTGCGCGCCAGCATGTCGTCATAAATTGCCGCCTCCGGTTTCGGGCGGTGATCAGCCTCGATAATGTCGTAACAATACTCGAAATGGTGATCAATGCGATACGCTTCAAGGATGCGCCGTGCGTGTTCTGTCGTGCCGTTGGTGAAGATGACTTTCTTGCCCGGCAGGTTGCCAAGGGTGCTGTCCAGCTCTTCGTCATAAACCACTTCGCTCAGGTCAATGTCATGAACAAAGCTGAGGAATTCGGCGGGGTCCATGCCATGCTCTTCCATCAAGCCGCGGCCGGTGGTGCCAAACCGCTCGAACAGGTCACGCCGCATGGCAAAGGCGTCATCACGGGTCAGGTTGAAGGTGGCCTCCAGGTAGTGGGTCATGCGTTCCGCGACTTGCGGGAAGAGCCCGGATTCCGCCGGATAAATCGTGTTATCAAGATCAAAGATCCAGCCGGTGATGTGGTTGAGATCAAGGGTTGATCGGGGGCTGAGTAACATGAGTTATCCTGAACGCAAAAGTCGCGGCTAATCTTTGGTGATGATGGTGCCAATGCCATGTTCGGTGAACAGTTCCACCAGCACGGCATGGGGTTCGCGGCCATCGAGAATAACCGCCGCTTCGGCGCCACCTTCGACCGCATCGATGCAGGTTTCCACCTTCGGGATCATGCCGCCATTGATGGTGCCATCAGCGATCAAGGCGCGGGCCTGGGTGATCTTGAGTTTCTGGATATGCTCACCATCCTTGTTCAGGACGCCGGACACATCGGTCAGCATCAACAGGCGGGTGGCGCCCATGGCGGCGGAAATCGCGCCGGCGGCGGTGTCGGCATTAATGTTGTAGGTGGCGCCATCGGTGGCGGGGGCCACTGGCGCGATCACCGGCGTCATGCCAGCTGAAATCAAGGCATCCACCACACGGGTATCAATATGGTCAGGTTCCCCCACAAAGCCGAGGTCAACCGCTTCTTCGATATTGCTGCCGCCTTTTGCGGTGCTGATCTTGCGGGCGGTGATCAAGCCGCTGTCCTTGCCTGAAATGCCGACGGCACTGCCGCCCGCTTGCTGGAGCGCGCCGACGAGGGATTTGTTGATCGCCCCGCAAAGCACCATTTCCACGACATTGACGGTTTCGGCATCGGTAACGCGCAAGCCGTTGATAAACTCCGACTGGATGTCGAGCTTGTTCAGCATGGCGCCGATTTGCGGGCCGCCCCCATGAACAACCACAGGGCAGGCCCCCACCTGGTTCAGCAGCACCATGTCATTGGCAAAGGACTGGATGCTTTCGGCTTCACCCATGGCATGGCCACCAAATTTGACGACGATTCGATGGCCGGAATAGCGCCGCATAAACGGCAGGGCTTCCGTCAGCACTTCGGCTTTCGCCAACCAGTCGCTCCGGAGAGCAGAAGATGTAATGGGTGTCTCCGCCATGGGATCATGTCCTTGTTCAAACTAAGGATGTTTTAGCCCTAAACGCAGGGAATGAGCAAGTTTTGTCGATCCCCGAACGACCGGTTAATCGCGCGCCAGATCGGTGATATGGGCGCGCAATTCCGGAATGCCCCAGCCTTTTTCGGATGAGGTGGTGAAAATCCCCGGCCAGGCGGCGACATGTTTGGCGGCTTCTTTTTCGGAACGGGCGATGACCTGCTGGCGTTCCTTTTCCTTCAGCTTGTCCATCTTGGTCAGGACCAGCGCCCAGGACACGGCGGAATCGTCAAAGATTTTCATGATCTCACGATCAGCGTCACCAACCCCGCGGCGACTGTCGATCAGAAGAAACGCCCGCATCAGGGTCTGGCGGCCTTTCAGAAAGGCGAGGGTCAGGCTGGTCCAGGCACGGATATCGGTTTTCGACGCTTTGGCGTAGCCATAGCCGGGCAGATCCACCAGTCGCATGCGGTGGTCCAGATCAAAGAAATTGAGCTGTTTTGTCCGCCCCGGGGTCTGGGAGGTGCGGGCGAGGGCGCGGCGATTGGTCAGGGCATTGATCAGGGTTGATTTGCCGACGTTCGATCGCCCCGCAAACGCCACTTCCGGCCCGTCCATGGGCGGCAGGGATTCGATCGTGGTGGACGCGGCGATGAAGTCACAGGATTTGGCAAACAGCTTGCGCCCGGCTTCTATCCGTTCAGCCTCTATTTGTTCGGCGTCTTCCCCGAGGTCACCATCTTGCTCCACGTCCGTCATGGCTCAGGCGGTTTTCGCTTTTTTCATCGACTGCATGATGTACCACTGCTGGAGGATGGACAGCAGGTTGTTCCAGGTCCAGTAGATCACCAGCCCGGCCGGGAATGTCGCCAGCAGGAAGGTGAAAAACAGCGGCATGAACTTGAAGATTTTCGCCTGAATAGGGTCAGGTGGCGGCGGGTTCAGGGACATCTGCACATACATGCTGATCCCCATCAGGATTGGCCAGACGCCAAGGTTCATGAAATCCGGGAAGGCGGCAGTGCTGTAAGGCAGCAGCCCGAACAGATTGAGAATTGACGTCGGGTCAAGCGCCGACAGATCGGTGATCCAGCCATAGAATGGCGCGTGGCGCATCTCGATGCTGATAAACAGCACCTTGTAGAGCGCAAAGAACACCGGAATCTGCAGCAGGACGGGCAGGCAACCGGCGGCAGGGTTGACCTTTTCGGCACGATAAAGCTGCATCATTTCCTGCTGTTGGCGCGGCTTGTCGTCGGCAAAACGTTCCCGCAGTTCCGTCACTTTTGGCGCCAGTTCGCGCATTTTCGCCATGGATTTGTAGGATTTATTGGCCAGCGGGAAGAACGCCACCTTGACGATCACCGTCACGCCAATGATCGCCAGGCCAAAATTGCCCATCAGGACAAACAGCCAGTGAATGGCAAAATAAAACGGTTTGGTCAGGAACGGGAACCAGCCCCAGTCAATCGCATGGTCAAGGCGCTCAATGTTCTGGCTGTCATTATAGGCTTCCAGCACATCCACCTGTTTCGGGCCAGCGAAGAGCGCAAAACTGCGGGTCAGGGTGGCGCCATCGGCAATGGTGGTGGCGCCGGTCAAGGCATCGACCTGGGTTCTGAGCCCGGCGCCCGGCGCCCGGCGGAAGGTAAAGTTGACGTCATCCTGACGGGCGGGGATGAGCGCCGTCAGCCAGTATTTATCGGTGATCCCGATCCAGCCTTTGACGTTGTCGCTCTGATGGCTTTCACCGGTGACATTAAGCTCTTCGATATCGTCGTAATCGACCTTGACCTTAACGTCTTCCTCAAACACCCCAAGCGGGCCTTCGTAGGAAATGAAGAAGGCGCTTTCCGTCGGCTTGTTGCGCAGAAGCCGCGCCAGGTGGCGAATGCTGACGGCATTGCCCGATGTATTGGTCACCGCGGCGTCCATGGTGATCATGTAGTCATCATCCATGGTGTAGGTCAGCGCAAAGCTGAGGCCATTGCCATTGTCATGGGTCAGGGTCAGCGGCGTTGACGGCGTCAGGCTGCCGCCATTGCTCTGCCAGATGACATCAGCCCCGATGAGAGGGGCGTTGGTGGTGCCGTCAAGGAAATCAACTTCCGTGAAATAACTGTCGTCAGCGCCAGATTTGCGCAGCAGCGGAACGCGGTTTTCATCGGTCAGCGTGTCAACGCCATAATCCTTCAGCCGAAGGTCATCAATGCGGCCCTTGGCAAGGGAGATGGAGCCTTTGATGCCGGCCCCGTCAAACGCCACACGCGGCGCCGTCACCGCGGCGGGAACCTGGCTGGCGGCGGCCAATTGCGTTGACCCCGGGGTGGCGGGGAGGTTTTCAACCGTCTGGCCAGCGTAGCCCTGATCCTGCGGGGCAGGGGTGTCGGGAATGAAATAGACCTGATAAACGATGAGAATCAGCATCGACAAGGCGATGGCGGTGATCAGGTTGCGGTTATCGGCATTCATGGCCAGGCTCTCCTTTGAGCGTTTTATTCGGCGTTTTATTCGGCATCTTTGTCACGGGATTGCCGTGGCGTTAATTGTTTTGGCACAGGATCGTAACCTGATCCACCAAAAGGATGACATTTGCGTATTCGCTGCGCAGTTAAATAACCACCTTTCACCACGCCATGCAATTGAATTGCCTCAACAGCGTAGTTCGAGCAACTGGGGCTGAACCGGCAATTTGCCCCCAGCAATGGCGAGATGGTGTAGCGGTAGAGATGAACCGGCAGCAGCACAAGGGCAATGGTGATCCTGGTGAAGAGCGATCGCTGGGCGGTCATGCCTCTTCTCCCCTTGTCTCTCCTCTTGTTTCTGCCTTTGTTGCGGTCGCCCCCTTATGACTTGTCGGGGCGCGGCTTGTTGGGGCGAGGCTTGTTTCGGCGCGATCCATCGCCTTGTGGAAATCCTTCACCAGATGCCGCCAGTCAATCGTCGCGGTGTTGTGGCGGGCGATCAAGACGTAATCGGTGAAGCCCCGGGCGCGATCATTGAGATATCCGCGAACGATGGCGCGCAGGCGACGCTTGGCGCGGTTGCGGGTGACGGCATTGCCGACCTTCTTGCTGGCGGTGATGCCGTAGCGCGGGGGGATGACAGAGGGCGAGTTGTCGTGAGACGTGCTATTCCGGGCCTTGCTTTCCGGCGTTTGGCTTTCATGCGGCTTTCGCGGGCGCAACTGGACAATCAACGACGACGCCACGCCTTTGTGGCCGCTCCGTGAAGCGGCAACAAAATCGTGACGTTGTGTTAAGATTTCGGCATCCGGCATAACCGGTTATCCTGAATATACGCGGTGATCAAACCGCCAGTAAGCGCTAGGCGCTCAGACGCTTGCGCCCCTTGGCACGACGAGCCTGAAGAACACGCCGACCGCCAACAGTGGCCATACGCGCACGAAAACCATGGCGGCGCTTGCGAACCAGGTTGCTGGGCTGGAAAGTCCGTTTCATGACGGGTACTCCTGACGACTAATTTATTACGGGTGAGGGCATGGCCCTCTGCAAGGCGGTTTTATAAGCAAACCCGCAGCTCTAGTCAACGTCTATCACGCTCATTGGCAGGTTAAGGGCAGGTTAAGGGCACGACAAGAGCATATTAAGGGCACGATGAGGGGGGATTGGGCGAGGGCTTGCGCCGTCAACAGCTCGGCAAATTCAGCTCACCTGATTCAGAACCCCCGTCAAAACCCCGTCAAAACCCCGCTGAAACCCAGCCGAAACCCTTTTTTGGTG
>JAGWAQ010000063.1:9230-10265 GCA_021296375.1 Alphaproteobacteria bacterium | reverse complement strand
AACTATTACCGCGCCCGCACGCTATATGACCGCAAGGCGGTTCGTTCTGACTGGATCACTTATGAAATGAAAACCGGTGAAATGTAAGCCGCAAGACCGCTGATCAACCGCAATAAACGGCAGGGGAAGCCCTGCCGTTTTGGTAAATTGGCGTTTTGATAAATTGCCGTATTGATAAATTGCCGAATTGATCAGCAGGGTAAATCGGCGCGTTAGCCGTTCATCGGTTGCGGGTTGACGTCAATCCCGCGGGTATTGAGCAATTCGATCAGCTCACCGGTTTCATACATCTCACGGATAATGTCACAGCCGCCGACAAATTCCCCCTTTACATAAAGCTGGGGGATGGTTGGCCAGTTGGTAAATTCCTTGATGCCTTCACGCAGGGCGTCGTCTTCCAGCACGTTAATCCCGCGATACTGAACCCCCATATGGGACAGCACACCAACAACGGCGGCGGAAAAACCGCATTGCGGAAAAACCGGCGTGCCTTTCATGAACAAGACGACGTCCTGGCTGGCAATGTCACCTGTGATTTGTGATCTGGTCTTTTCATCCATGGGTTCAGTCCTCTTCCAACGGGGTGGTTTGCAGCGCCAGGGCATGGAGTTCACCGCCCATGCGGCCCCCCAGGGCTTCGTAAACAATCTGGTGTTGCTGGATGCGGGTTTTGCCGCGGAATTCGGCCGCCACCACATGGCAGGCGTAATGGTCACCGTCGCCGCGCAGATCGGTGATGGTGACTTGACTGCCTGGCAGGGCTTCCTTGATCAGCCGTTCAATTTCTTGAGCTTCCATCGCCATGGCGATATCCTCATCCAGTTATGATGTTGCGGTCATCAGGGCAGGCAACCAGCCCTCATAGGCCCGACGCATCTCTTCTACAGAGATAAGCTCACCTGATGATAATTTCAATTCTTCTGATGCAATTACCGTGCCGATCCGCTGGACCATCACGCCAGCGGCTGTTGCGGCGGCGGTGAAGCCATCGGCATCATTGGTGGTGATGACATACCGCCCCTGATCTTCGCCAAA
>JAGWAQ010000063.1:0-9177 GCA_021296375.1 Alphaproteobacteria bacterium | reverse complement strand
CGCCGCCAATACCCCGCCGTCGGAGATATCATGACAAGCGGTGATGGTGTTGGCCTTGATCGCGTCACGCACAAAGCCGCCATGACGGGCCTCGTCTTCAAGCGACACCGGCGGAGGGGCGGCGTCAGGATTGTCGGTCAGCACATCGGCATAAACCGACATGCCGAGCCAGCCGTCAGCGCAATCCGGGGCCTGGCCAATGATGAAGATCGACGCGCCAACCGCCGGCAGGGCGGTGGCGACCGCATCGGCAATGTCATCGATAACCCCGACCATGCCGATCACCGGCGCCGGGTTGATGGCCTGACCTTCGGTTTCGTTGTAAAGCGACACATTGCCTGAAACCACCGGCGTTGAAAGAGCCTTGGCGGCATCACCCATGCCTGTCACCGAGCCGGTGATCTGCCCCATGATGACAGGTTTTTCAGGATTGCCGAAATTCAGGTTATTGGTGACAGCAAGTGGCGTCGCCCCGCAAGCGGTGACATTGCGGTAAGCTTCCGCCACCGCCTGCATTCCGCCCTGATAAGGGTCTGCCTTGACGTAACGCGGCGTGCAATCGGTGGTGATCGCCAGCCCGCGATCAAGCCCATGGACACGCACCAGCGCCGCGTCGCCGGTTGAGGCGGCAATAGTATCGGCCATGACATCACGGTCATATTGCTCCCAGATCCAGCGGCGGCTGGCGAGGTGATGGGATGACATCATCGCCATCAGCGCGTCTTTCACGGGCATATCCCGCGCCAGATCCGCGCTGGCCAAAACAGGCTTTTCGGGCGTGTCTTCGTGGGGGCGATCGTATTCCGGCGCATCATCCACCAATGGCGAAAGCGGAATATCCGCCGCCAGGCCGCCGTCTTTCATCAGCACCAGGCGTCCGGTGTCGGTGACTTGACCGATGGTGGCGAAATCGAGGTCCCATTTGTCGAGAATAGCTTTGGCTTTTTCCGTCGCGTCCGGCTTCAGCACCACCAGCATCCGTTCCTGGGATTCCGACAGCATGATCTCATAAGCTGACATCGCCTCTTCACGCACCGGCACCTGATCAAGGTCAATTTCCATGCCCAGCCCGCCTTTGGCCGCCATTTCGACCGAAGATGAGGTCAGCCCCGCCGCCCCCATGTCCTGAATGGCGACAACACTGTCCGAAGCCATCAGCTCAAGACTGGCTTCCATCAACAGCTTGCCTGCAAACGGGTCCCCGACCTGAACCGTCGGCCGTTTGGAGGCGGCGTCATCGCTGAATTCAGCGGATGCCATGGTCGCGCCATGGATGCCGTCACGTCCGGTCTTGGCGCCGATATAAATCACCGGATTGCCCGCGCCAGAAGCGGCGGAATAGAAAATCGCGTCGGTACGGGCAAGGCCGACGGCCATCGCATTGACCAGAATATTGCCGTTGTAAGAGGCGTCGAAATTGACTTCACCGCCAACGGTGGGAATGCCGATGCAATTCCCGTATCCGCCGATCCCGGCGACAACACCTGACGTCAGGTAACGCGTCAAAGGGTGGTCAGGCGCGCCAAACCGCAGGGCATTGAGCAACGCCACCGGCCGCGCCCCCATGGTGAAAACATCCCGCAAAATCCCGCCAACACCAGTTGCCGCCCCTTGATAGGGTTCAATATAGGACGGGTGGTTGTGGCTTTCGATCTTGAAGACCGCCGCCCAGCCATCGCCAATATCGATAACGCCGGCGTTTTCCCCCGGGCCCTGGATCACCTGCTCACCTGTGGTGGGCAGGGTCTTGAGCCATTTTTTCGAGGATTTATAGGAACAATGTTCCGACCACATGGCGGAAAATACGCCCAGTTCCGTCAGGTTCGGCACACGCCCCATATGAGTGCAGATGCGGTCAAATTCTTCCGCCGTCAGGCCCATGCCCATGGCGTCATCAACAGTCATGACAGAAGCGGTGGTGCTCATGATTGGCTTGCCTCAATAATTGCGCGCAACATAATCCGGCCATCGGACCCGCCGACCGCCGCGCTCATCATTCGTTCAGGGTGGGGCATCAGCCCCAGCACACGCCCGTTTTCCGACGTGATGCCGGCGATATCAAGGGCCGCGCCGTTGGGGTTGTAATCGGCTTCCCCGTTCATCGGCGTATAGGTGAAGGCGATCTGGCCATTGTCCTCGATCTTCTTCAGGGTGTCGTCATCGGCGTAAAACTGGCCTTCGTTATGGGCAACGGGGATGATCAGCTTTTGCCCGTCCTCAAGCCCCGCCATGATCGGCTTGCCCGACTGGTGGGTGTTGAGGGCCGTGTTGCGGCAGACGAATTTCAGCCCCTTGTTGCGGATCAACGCGCCGGGCAGCAGGCCGGTTTCGATCAGAATCTGAAAGCCGTTGCAGATGCCCATCACCATGCCGCCACGACGTGCAAATTCAAACACTTCATCCATGGCGGGGGATTGCGCGGCGATGGCCCCGCAACGAAGGTAATCCCCAAAGGAAAACCCGCCGGGGACCAGCACCAGATCAGGCGAGCCGATGTCACGGTCCTTATGCCAGATCAGGGATGGGGCCTTGCCCGTGATGTCGGTGACGGCGGTGATGATGTCGCGGTCACAGTTGGAGCCAGGAAAAGTGATGACAGCGACGTTCATGGATCAGGCGTCCTCACGCTCGACGGTGATCTCGTAATCCTCGATCACTGTATTGACCAGGAGGGTTTCGCACATTTTGGCGCATTTCTGGATGGCGCGCGCCTCGTCATCCTCATTGATATCAAGGATGATCTGCTTGCCGGTGGAAACGCCGGCGACATCCTGATAGCCAAGGCTCAAGAGAGAGTTTTCAATCGCCCGGCCCTGGGGGTCAAGCACCCCCGGCTTCAGGCTGATGGTGACGGTGACCTTCATTGATCTGCTCCTGTCGTGGAAAGCGCTGCGGTGTTGAGACCAAAACGGCTGGCGATATCGGTATAGGCTTCGATCAAGCCGCCGAGATCCTGCCGGAATCGATCCTTGTCTTTTTTCTCGCCGGTTTCGACATCCCAAAGACGGCAATTGTCGGGGCTGATCTCATCAGCCAGGATGATTTCGCCGCCCAGCTCAGGGGGAAGGCGGCCAAACTCCAGCTTGAAGTCAATCAGGCGGATGCCGATGGCCATGAACATTTCGGTCAATACCGTGTTGACCGTCGCCGTCATGCTGTTGATGCGGGCCAGTTCGTCTGCGCTGGCAAGGCCAAATGTCGTGATGTGTTTGGCGGCGATGATCGGGTCGTTAAGGGCGTCTTCCTTGAGATAATATTCGAGCAACGGGGCGGGCAGGGTATCGCCATCCTTGACGGGGATGCAATCCCCCGACAGGCGCTTGACGAGCGAGCCAGAGGCAATGTTGCGGACCACAACCTCAACGGGAACGATCTCGACCTTGCGGATCAATTGCTCACGCTCATTGAGCCGTTCGACAAAATGGGTGTCGACCCCGGCCTTGGCCACCACCCCCATGATGTGTTCGGAAATCAGGTTGTTCAAGATCCCCTTGCCCATGATGACGTCATGCTTGACGGCGTTATAGGCGGTCGCGTCATCCTTGAAATACTGGATCAGATGATGCGCGTCAGGTCCGGCAAAAATGGTCTTTGCCTTACCGTCATAGAGATGTTGTCTCGTCGACATGGTGTAAGCTTTACATGATGTAGTGATCAGGATAAATCCATCTACATTATATAGCGGTGATCTGGGGGGGTGTAAATGTTAAACCCCGAAAAGCCTTCAATTTAGCCAAAAACACGGTCAAAAATCAGATCAACCCTGGCAAAATGCTGGTCAAGGTCGAACAAGGCTTCCAGTTCAGCGTCGGAAAGAGAATCGCCGATCTCGTCATCGCCCTTCAGCCGCTCGAGGTAGGAGCCGCCGTTCTTCCAGGTCTCCATGGCGTTGCGCTGGACGATCTTATAGGCGTCTTCACGGCTGATCCCTGCCTGCGTCAGGGCAAGCAGCACCTGCTGGGAATGAACAAGCCCCCCGAGTTGGTCAAGATTGGCCTGCATCTGGTCCTGATAGACCACAAGGTTTTCAATAACCGAAGACAAACGCTTTAAGGCAAAATCAAGAGCGATGGTGGCGTCAGGGCCAAACACGCGTTCAACCGAAGAATGGGAAATGTCCCGTTCATGCCAGAGCGCGACGTTTTCCAGCGCCGGGTTAACCGCGGCACGGACAATCCGCGCCAGGCCGGTGAGGTTTTCCGTCAGCACGGGGTTGCGTTTATGGGGCATGGCGGATGAGCCTTTCTGCCCGGGCGAGAAATATTCTTCGGCTTCACGCACTTCGGTGCGTTGAAGGTGGCGGATTTCCGTCGCCAACCGTTCCACCGAAGACGCCACAACACCAAAAACGGCAAACACCATGGCGTGGCGGTCACGCGGAATGACCTGGGTGGAATGCTCTTCGATGGACAGCCCCATGCACTCGGCGACATGGGCTTCAACCGCCGGGTCAATATGGGCATAGGTGCCGACCGCGCCGGAAATTTTACAGGTGGCGATTTCATCACGGGCGGCGACCAGACGGGCGCGGGCGCGTTTGAATTCAGCATAGAACCCCGCCAGCTTCAGCCCGAAGGTCACGGGTTCAGCGTGGATGCCATGACTGCGGCCGATGGTGGGGGTGTATTTATGTTCCTCAGCGCGGGTCTTGAGCGCCGCCAGAAGACCGTCGATATCCTCGATCAGCATTTCCGTGGCGCGTTTCATCTGCACCGCGTAGGTGGTGTCCAGCACGTCGGATGACGTCATGCCCTGGTGAATAAACCGCGCTTCCGGCCCGACAAAACGGGCGACGCTGGTCAAAAAAGCGATGACGTCATGCTTGGTTTCCCGCTCGATTTCATGGATTTCCTCAATATCAAAGCTCGATTTCTCGCGGATGATGTCCGCCGCGTCCTGGGGAATCACCCCCAGTTTGGCTTGCGCGTCACAAGCATGGGTTTCGATTTCAAGCCAGATGCTGAATTTGCTTTGATCGGACCAGATGGCTTCCATTTCTGGACGGGAATAACGCGGGATCATGATACTGTCCTGATGATGTCGAGTTGAATATCGTGGTTATAGGATAAATTGATCCATGAGGGAACAGGCATGATGCCTCATCCCCCTTCATTAACCCCCCAATCACATCAAACCTAAGGTCTTGAAGCTGGAGACGTTGGATTTGCTGATGATCAAATGGTCATGCAAGGCAATATCGACGGTGTTCAGCGCATCCCTGATGGTTTTTGTCATGGCGATATCCTGCTTCGACGGGGTGGTGTTGTCCGACGGATGATTATGGACAATGATCACCGCCACCGCATGATGGGCGAGGGCAGATTTCACAATTTCCCGAGGGTAGACCGTGACTTTATTGACGGTGCCGGTCTCAAACACATCTTCGGTGATCAGGCCATTCATGGAATCAAGATAAATCGCCATGAACTTTTCGGTCCTGGAATGGCCGATGGTCATCCGGCAATGGGCAATAACCGCATCCCATGATTGCAGCAACGGCGCGCGGTCAAAGGCCTCATGCTTGCTGATGCGCAAGTTGAACTCTCTGATCAGCGCGATTGATTGCGCCGTCATGGGGCCAACGCCATCAATCCGGATCAGCTCATCATAGGGCGCTTGCACAAGCTCCTGAATGGAACCGAAATGTTTGAGCAAGGCTTTCGCCAGCGGCTTGGTGTCGCCCTGCGCCTGAACGCCATAAAGCAGGACTTCGACCAATTCATAGTCAACGAGACTGCCATGGCCTTTATCGGCGATGCGTTGTCGCATTCGTTTGCGGTGGTTTTTGCGGGAATCCTCGATGTTCATTATCGCCTCCAGCAAAGGGTTATGGCGGAAAACAAACGGCCGGTATCAAAGGCTACAACCTGCCAAAATAATTCGCGAAGATCAACTCCCCGCCGTCACATAAGGTCAGGTCGAATAAGGGGGCATGGTCAAGCCCATGGGGGATTCCGTGAAAATCTCAACCCCGTCCCCGGTGACGCCGATGGAATGCTCGAACTGCGCCGACAGGCCGCGATCACGGGTCACGGCGGTCCAGCCATCGGCCAGAATCTTGACCTGCCATGTGCCGGAATTGATCATCGGTTCAATCGTAAAGACCATGCCTTCTTCCAGCACCAGCCCTTCGCCTGGGGTGCCGTAATGCAGAACCGTGGGCGCGGCATGGAATGTCTGGCCCAACCCCTTGCCGGTGAAATCACGCACCACGGAAAACCGTGCCGCTTCGGCATAGGTCTGGAGCTCATGGCCAATATCGCCAAGGGTAACGCCGGGCTTGATCATGCGGATTGAGCGCATCAGGCTTTCATAGGTGACTTCGGTCAGGCGACGCGCCTTGACGGAAGGCTCCCCTACCCAGAACATGCGGCTTGTGTCGCCGTACCAACCGTCGACGATGGTGGTGATGTCGATGTTCAGAATATCACCATCATAGAGTTTCTTTTCCGATGGAATGCCATGGCAAACCACATGATTGACAGAAATGCAGGTGGCTTTCGGAAAGCCCTTGTAATTCAAGGGTGCTGGGATCGCGCCATGATCGGTGATGAACTCATGGCAAAGGTCGTTCAGCTCAAGGGTCGTGACGCCAGCCTTGACATGAGGGGTGATGAAATCCAGCACTTCAGCGGCCAGACGCCCGGCCTTGCGCATGCCGGCAAAACCTTCTTCACCGTGGATAATAACATTTTCATGGCGCATGGGTGTTACCCCCCATAATTGATCGACACAGGTTCGGTGATGGTGATGGCGCTGGTGGTGATGTCGCATCGCCACGCGTGCATCTCCACCCCTGCCTCATGAGCGTCTATATAAGCCTCCGCATAAGCCGGGTCAATATCATCCGCCAGGGTGAAATACTCCCCATCGCCGCGCTGGATGACATAGAGCATGGCGGCGGGTTCACCCCTGCGGGCAATCTCGGCAAGGGTGCGCAAATGCTTGGCGCCGCGGGCGGTGACGGAATCCGGAAATTCCATCGCGCCGGGGTTGGGGCCATCAGGGCGGGCAAGGTGGACATTCTTGACCTCGATCATCATCGCGCGGCCATCAGGGGCGGCAACCCTGAAGTCAAAACGTGTCCCTTTGGTGTAGGTGAATTCCGGGGTGATCTCAGGGTAGGGGGCAAAAGCCGGGATGATTTTTTCCGTCAAAGCTTCCTGCACCAGCTTGTTCGGCAGGTTGGTGTTGATCCCTACCAGCACGCCGCCGGATTCCACCAGCTCGAGGGTTTTTTTCAGCTTGCGCTTGGGGTTATCCGAAGTCGAACACCAGACGCGACTGCCGGGGTCTTTCAGCCCTGTCATGGCCCCGGGGTTGGGGCAATGGACGGTTTCCACCGTGCCGCCGAAATCAACGTCAGCCAGAAAACGTTTATAGCGTTTGATCAAAATCCCTTCGGTCAGGGCAGGCAATTGCATGGCGGGCATCCTTATTTGTCGGGCATTGTTTGTCAGGCGTTATTTATCAGGCGGCATTGATGGGGCTTTTTTTACCTCGCCCCATGACATCAGGGCAATCATGACTATATTGGAACAACATACCCGCCATGGAAAGCTCATTCCACTGATCATGATGAAGGACAGCTCATGCAACCCACCGCCGCTATTGTCGTTATTGGCGATGAAATCCTTAATGGCCGCACCGCCGACAAGAACATCAACTGGTTGGCAAAAGTGCTTTATGACCGCGGCATCAAGCTTGCGGAAGCGCGCGTTATCGGGGATGACGAAAACCTGATCATCACAACAGTCCAGCATCTTTCCGCCAGTCATGACATGGTCTTCACGTCAGGGGGGATCGGCCCCACCCATGATGACATCACCACCGTCACCATCGCCAAGGCGTTTGGCGTGCCTGTCATTCGCCATCCCGAAGCCGACCAGCGGCTGATCGATCATTACAGGGACACCGGCCTTGACTATAACGAGGCGCGGCAGAAAATGGCCGATACCCCGCAAGGCGCGGAGCTGATCGACAATCCGGTTTCCGCCGCCCCGGGCTATATTATTGGCAATGTCTATGTTCTGCCCGGCGTGCCGTCCATTCTTCAGGCCATGGTCGAGAATATGGGCGATCAATTGCCCGGCGGCACCAAGGCCCATCGCCTGACGGTTCAAACCGAAGTCGGGGAAGGGACACTGGCGTCAGGTCTGGCCAAGGTTGAAGCCGATCACCCCGGGGTTTCGGTGGGGTCGTACCCCTGGTTCAAGCCCGGGGCTTATGGCACGGCGCTGGTGGTCTCCGGCCTTGATCAAGATGCTGTTCAGAACGCCGCCGAAGCTTTGGTGGCGCTGGTGGCTGAATTTGGCGGCACCGCTTATATTGACGATAAAGTGGTGGGCGGCAACACCCCCGCTTGACGGGGCTCGTGCTGAACTAGTGACGCGGCCCCCAGGGGCCGTTGTTTTCATCACCGCCGCCACACCTTGCGGATGGTGGCCACACCGGTGGGGAAGTTTTCTTTCGGCATCAAGGGAACGGATTTGCGTTTGAAAATCGGGATCAACGCCATCCCCGCCGCCAGGCCCGATAAATGCGCCCAATAGGCGACGTTATCGCCGCTTGAAAACACGCCGGTGATTTGCCCGATCAGCCAGAATGCAAAAATGGCGAAAGCCGGAATATTCATGGTGCGGAAGAACACCAGCACCACCACAAGGCAGCGGAATTGCGCCCGCGGATGGAGCAGGATATAAGCCCCGATCATGCCGGAACAAACGCCGCTGATCCCCACCAGAGGCACGGTCGAAGTCGTGTCCAGCAATGCGTGGCCCAATGTTCCCGCAATGCCGGTCAAAATGGCGAAGGCAAGAAACTTCAGCTTGCCGCCAATCGCGTCCTCGACGTTATCCGCCAGCAGATAGAGAACAAAGCAGTTTGAAAACAGATGCATAAATCCCCCGTGGCTGATCATCGAGGTGAAAATGCTCATGGTGGGGGAGACCGCGTTCAATTCAGCCGGCAGCTCCACCCCATGGAAAAACCGCGCCGGAATAAAGCCGATTTCATAGACATGAAAAGGCGGCGCGTTGACCTGAACCCCCAGGTACCAGGCCAGGCATAACGCGATAATGGCGTAAGTCAGCCAGGGGCGACGCAGGGTGGGGTTGATGTCATAGAGCGGCAGGAAGAACATGGTTGTCCCGTCAAAGCGGTTGCGGGGAGAGGTTG